>NZ_CDLCQJ010000055.1:0-38195 GCF_975850365.1 Candidatus Hodarchaeum mangrovi
ATTTTTATTTTAGAATATCGATTTTTTATTATTAAAAACCATAAAAGAAAATAGAAGACTCACAAACACTTCTTGTACAAATTACTTTTGTTTTATTGTGGTTGTAAAGATTTTTCAGAGTTTTAAAATCTCTAAAGTCTTATCAGACCGAAAATAAATATTTGGATCAGAATAGGTCGGAATTTTCTTTCCTTTGATGTTTATTCAACCTAATTCTGCACTAGCTTATCCTTTGATTTCTTGAATTTTTAATTCTCGGCCAGTAAGCTTTTATAAGCTTTATCATGTTTGAACCTCAAGTTTAATAGGGGGTCTCTTTTGTCTCCACAAGAAAAGAAATGTCCCGAATGCGGTAGTTTAGACATTATTACAGAGCATACTAAAGGAACATCTGTGTGTGCTTCTTGTGGACTTGTTTTAGATATTCAAATTGATTTAGGGCCCGAATGGAGAGCATATGACAGTAGTGAACAGCAGGAACGTTCTCGTACAGGTAGTCCAATAACTCCACTCAAAGCTGAAATGGGATTAAGAACTCAAATAGGAAATATACGTAGAGATATTTCAGGGCGTACTCTTCCTTATACTTCTCAAACTAAATATCGTAGATTATCCAGGATTGATAACCGAACAAGAAAATCAGAAATTCGTAATTTAAGGTTCGCTTTGAAAGAATTAAAACGAATAAAAAGCCAACTTGAATTACCAGAAGATGTAGCTGAAATGGGTGCCATGATTTATAGAAAAGCATTAAAGAAAAATTTAATTCGGGGTAGATCTATAGATGGAATGATTGCAGCGAGTTTATACCTTGCTTGTAGGAAGAAAAAATTACCTCAAACGCTTAAGGATATTGCATCTGTATCTAATATTGCCTCAAAAGAATTGGGAAGATGTATAAGAATAATTTTACAAAAACTAGACTTAAAGGTTAATCCAAGTGATTATGCTGCTCTGGTACACCGCTTAGGTATAAATTTAAGGGTGACAATGAAAGCAAGAAGACAAGCGGTAAAAATTTTAAATATAGCAAGAGCAAAAGGGGCAACGGTTGGAAAAAATCCAATGAGTCTTGCTGCTGCATCACTATATATATCCACAATTCAAACTGGAGAACGAAGAACACAACAAGAAATAGCAACTATTGCTAGGATTACCCCAGTTACTATTAGAAATAGATTTAAAGAATTAGTGAAAATTTTAGACGAAGAATCGAAAAGAACTGGTAATGATTCACTTCGGAGTTTATTAGTTTAAATTTAGTCATTATTTTATATTTTCAACTGAAGATACTAACCCATCTTTAATATGAAATATTCGATCAGAGTGTCTAGCAATATTTGGGTCATGTGTGACTAAAATCAATGTCTGCTTTTCTCTTCGGTTTACTTCCTTTAATAACTCAAGGACTGCGATTCCACTTTCAGTGTCTAAATCACCTGTTGGCTCATCTGCTAAAAGAATTGAAGGTTGATTTGCTAAAGCCCTAGCTATTGCCACTCTCTGTCTTTCTCCTCCACTTAGTTCATCTGGTTTATGATTCTTTCTTTCGAGAAGATTTACTTTTTCTAATAAATCTAGAGCTCTTTCAGTTCTTTTTACTTTTGGAACTCCTGCAATAAGCATTGGGAGCTCAATATTCTCTAATGCACTCAAAACTGGTAAAAGGTTGTAAAATTGAAAAACAAAACCAACTAAATTACGCCTGATTTGAGTTAATTCTTTTTCCTTAGCTCTTGATATTTCTTGACCTTCCAAAATGACTCGGCCTGATGTAGGGGTGTCTAGAGATCCTATAATGTTAAGTAATGTCGTTTTCCCGCACCCTGAAGGACCCATTATAGAGACAAATTCTCCTCTCTCAATTTCCATATTAATTCCCCTTAAGGCTTCAACTTTTACTTCTCCCAAAATGTAATGCTTTTTTAAATTGATACATTGAACCACAAAATCCTTCTCAGTTGATTCCATCTGGGTCATATCCTTTTCCTTATCTTTAATCAATTTTTATTTTATAATTAGCTTAATTTTGTACGATATATGAATAAAATCACTGTGACAACGTAATAGGTCAGGTTTTAGTATTTTTAGAATGAACTAAAATATCATTCTATCATGTTAGTTGAGAAAACATAATTCTCAAATTAATATATGACTTAATGTAGTAGAGAAATTATGGCTTTAATATGTCATACGATCTTTCTAAGCTTTTTGAAAATTCCTTAGTTTTACAAATCATCTCTCAATTAACAATTAAAGAATACTCCATGTCTGAAATTTCAAAAATCCTTGAATTAGATGATAAAAAGCTATTAATAGCTTTAATCAGCGAATTATATAGAGTAGGTATTATTAACTTAATTGATAAATCATTCAATGAAGAAGAATCTGAAAGTAAACCTATTCTTGATTTACCTCCTCTGGTTTATAATCCAAGTCAATTATTTAATCCTCTTTCAAATTCCTTAGGTCTCCCTATAGACAAATTTATTAGCTTATGGAACACCATAGGAACTAATAATGAAGAGAGAGCCCTGAATGCCTTTGATCAAATTTTTCTTACGATTCCTACTCCCTTGAAAAAGAATCTGAAGGGGAAAGGACTTAAAGAACTTAAACAATATTTTACAAATAATTATCTTTGAAAAATTACTAATATATTCAATATCTTCTAGATTTAACTACCTTAAAAGTTTCTAAGATAATAATTACTTAATTTAAGACTTCTAAATATAGTTTTATTTCCAATTTCAACATCAAAATAGAATATCCTTTAATAATATACTAAAGGAGACAAAATCAGACTATATAAATCGATAAATCATATGAAACCACCAAAAAGTTTTTCAAAGCGATTTAAAGGAGCTTAAAAACGGAATTTATTGAATATAAAATCTTCCTCGGATTCTATTCTGCATTCAAAAGGATTCGTTTCAATTTGTATCGTCAAAACATAGTTTTAAACGATTTTATCAATTTTTTGAAAGCTCGTGGACGTTTCAAGGATATAGAATTTATAGATAATTCAGTTCAAGCTATACCAAGAATTCCCGATTTTCCTAAATTAATCTTTTACGTGGAAGAATCGCGAACAAATCAACAATATGTTCTTGAAATTCATGGAAATGAATCAGCAGTAATGAACAGGGAGATCCAAGAATTTTTTAGCTTAAATCGGCTTGGATTAAAACAAATCAAAATTATTTATTCCATCTCAAATCAGAAATATCCACTGGCTATACAAATAGAAGGAATAAATAGTGCATTTAATGAATTAAATGATTCTATCCTTTCCCTTCTAGATAGGGAAAATCTTGAAGTTGAAAGAACACAGAAAATTTTAGTTTTTAGCCCAAATACTGAAAGTAATGCTGAAATACCTCTACGTCCTCAACAAACAAAATATCCCCAAAAACAAACACAGAATTTAACCTCCTCAAAACCTGTATTAAAAACCGACACCATTAAACCACAAGTGGAAACTGAAGCACACCATAATGAAATGATATCTGAGAAAAATTACAAAAAAGATTTTTTGGAAGTTGATGAAGAATTAAACGACGAAAGACTTGATCTATTCGAAGAAAAAAATGAAGAAACTGAAATTTCAGAGGAAGAGCTTTTTCGAAGTCCACCTTCGGGTTTAAAAAAGATGAGTGAAGCTAAAAGTGAAAATGACAGTGATTTATTTCATCCCATGCCACCTCAAAAGGACTACTCGGATGATGTTACCCCTTATTTAAAACAGACAACTACATTATTTAGAAAAGATAATTGGGAGGAAGATTTACCTACTGAATTTGAAATGGAGATTCTAGAAAGAACTTATATGCGAATTAAACATCGAACCAAACCAGAAATACTTGCTAAAGATATGGGGTTGAGCGTAGATGAAGCAGAAAGACATTTAAGGAATTTAATCTCAAAAGGATTATTAAGAACTCAAGTAGGTTGGTTTATTATTAAAAAATCACATCTTCCGTTTTTTAAAAATACTTTCGCTGAAAATGACCGAAAAAAGAAGAAGAAGAAATCAGCAAGAATATCTAGAGTAGGGGAGGGGCTTACACCAGAAGAAATAGCTACCATCAATGCTATCAAGTCAAGACCAAATCTAAAAGCGCAATCAAATCTTCTTACACGACCAACTGGATTAAAACAAAGTGTTCTTAAAGAAGTACTTCGAAATCTCGTTGATAAAGGGATTCTACGTGTTTCTTATGGATGGTATATACTTAAAGATAAGAATATCCTAGAACATAAACGAACTGAATCTTCAAGTCCTATAAATCAGCCTATGCTAGATTATAGGATCCCTAAAGGATTAAAATTAAATTCTGCTGAAGAAAAAATAATTTATGCTTTATTACAACGTCCTCAATATAAAGCTCAATCTAATTTATTAACAACGGATGTCAAATTGCCAAAAGATCAAATAAAACAGGTTTTACGCGATTTAGTTGATAAAGATATATGTAAAGTTACATATGGTTGGTACATGTTAAAAAATCCTGAACTTTTCCAAAAATAATACAATTTAACAGTTTTAAGGAAATTTTTCCAAAATTATTTCGAAGGATAAAAATTTTATACATACAGGTAGTCTATAGAACCTGAACATATTCCAAAATCCCAAATTTAATATCAATTGAGTTTAATAATATTCAAGAATATACCTGGTGAAATAGTTTTAATGACTGAAAATAAAGAGTTAAAGGATCCTATAGAAGAAATAAAAGATACTAAGAAAAGATATCATAATGACAGATTAATGCTTACTTCATTAGGTATTGCAATCATTTTAACATTCCTAATTTATGCAGTCCCTGACTGGGTTTTTATTGAAATTCCTACAAGAGATATTATTTTTTCATTATTAGATATTTTAGGTATTAAAACGACAATGATACCTAATTTGAATCCTGACTCGGTAATTCCACCACAATTAAGGGGTGGTCCATTTCCTTTCTTAGAAGCAACAATAAATACACCTGGTATACATATTCCTGACACAAATGGAGATTATTGGATTGTAAAAGCTTGTACAGGAATGCAAGCGGGTGGTTTACTTTTAGCAATCATTACAGTAACGGAAGCTCCATGGATTTCGAAGATCAAGGCAGGATCGATTTTTTTTATTGCTTTATTTGTGGGAAATGCCCTTAGAATCACTTTCCACTTATGGTGTGTCCATTTTCTTGTCACACAATTTGGTATGAATTCTGAAGAAGCATTCTATTGGGCACATGATGTTTCTTCGAAAGTAATTGGATTTTTTGGAGCGATATTTTTTGCTCTAATAATAGAAAAAATGGGTGTCCCTATAATAGATCAATTTGCTGATTGGTTAGATTACATCTGGTGGCGAAGTTCAACAATGTATTCTAAAATCATTCATTAGCTAATCTTTTTATTCTCTTCTCTAAGGAGTATATGTAAGGTTTGAAGAATATTTTTTCCAAGTACTTATTTTATCCAATATTTGAATATGAGTATCTTCGAATTATTATTCAACAAAATTTGATATCCTTTTATATAAAACTTCATATAGTGAAAATTAACTTGCTCAATATAAGGATATTTCAAAGCCTTCTGGTGTTATAAAAATGAGTGTTAGGAAAACACGGAGACGTGATGATTCACCGATGCCTGCAACAGGTGCAGGATTGATCCGCTTCTATTCAGAGTCTGATTCTCCTGGACTGAAAATGGGACCATATTGGACTATTGCAATAGCAATTGCATTTGTAGCATTAATTCTCATTTTAAACTTATTGAATGCGTAAGAGGTATTCAATTTAAAATATCTAAACCAGAGGAATCACTAAAATATCTAATTTACACTACCTTTTTATTTACTAATCAAAGAGAGATGGTGGAAACTAATGGTAGGAGATATTTCTGTTTCTAAAATAATGACCAAAAAAGAGAATGTCAAATTTTTGCAAATCCCTGGGAATAGAGAGAGTTTACTTGAACTTATTCACGAAACAGGTTTTAGTGCCTATCCAGTTCTAAAAAAGGATTCATATGAACTTGTAGGCATAGTTTCCAGATCTGATCTTTTTAAAAACCCAGATGAAACACAGCTATCTCTTCTTATGGTTAGAAATCCAATTACTATAAAACCCTCTGATATGGTTATTAAAGCAGCTCAGATTTTAACGAATAATATGTTTCAAAGAATGCCTGTAGTAGATGAAAATGAAGGGATATATTTAGAGGGTATTATTTCACGACATGATATAGTTAAAAAAGTTGTTGTGCCCGCGAAGATTCAGGTAGGAATTGAGAACTATTTGAACAAATACGTAACAACGATTTGGGAAGGAACACCACTTCCTGCTGCAGCAACCGCAATTCGTATTTCACATCAAAAAGCTGTTCCAGTAATAAATGAAGATAGAATGATTGGGATTATTACTCAAAAAGATTTTCTGAAAGTTGCTGAAATTTTAGATTCTCAAAGTAAAAGTCGTACAGGACATGGTGCCGAGAATGATAGCTCTTCATGGGATAGTGAATCTGTTCTAATAATTGGATCAAAAACACTTACTCTTCCTTCAAACATGAAAGTACAAGAGATCATGGAACGAAATGTTGAGGTCTGTTATTCAGATAGTACAATCGAGGATGTATCAAAGAAAATGGTTAAGAAAAACTTTGATCAATTACCTGTAGTAGGAGCAGACGGTGATATTATAGGTATAATCAACTATAAAAATATAATTCGTGCCTATATCGATTATTACGAAGGAAAAATTTAATTATTTTATCAGAAATAATTGTATCCTTCCACTAATTATAGGAAAATGGTCTAATGACTTTTACAATAGCAATACCTGATTCAGCAGTATCAGATTGCTCTGATATCAGGGCAAAAACTGAAAAAATCTTTCAATTTGCCAGAATTTCAGCAATATATCAAGTCCCTGATATTATGATATATCATGATCCCTTTCTAAAACCAGAGGAAGCACATAGAGAAAGTAGACGCATAAGAAGAATATTAGAGTATATTGAATGTCCTCAGTATCTTAGAAAACGACTATTTCCAATCTCACGGGACACCTCTGCCGTTGGAGTATTATCCCCGTTAGCAACGCCTCATCATGTACTTTCAAAGGAAATAAAACCTAATGAAATACGTGAAGCTGTTATTTTTCTTTTACAGGGGCGGACAGTAGGTGATGTGGGCAGTTTACATCTTCTAGAGGTTATAAATCCTCCGAAATTTTCACTCCAAGAGAAAGTATTACGTGTAACAGTAAAAATTATTCTAAAAGACGATAAATTAAAACTTCGTTTACTCCCAAATAGGCCTTCTGATATTTATTGGGGCTATAAAGTACACGTTTCTAAGGTGGCGTTAAGTAAAGCATTACTCAACTTCAAGGGAATTAAAATTGCTACATCGAAAACTTGTGAACCTATAACTTCATTAAATCCTAATGATTTACAAAACAAGGATATACTCATTACATTCGGAAGTCCTTACAAAGGAATACCAGAAATGCTTAAAGCAGAGGGGAAAAAAATACGTGATGTTTTTGATCATTGCATTAATAGTTTAACCCATTCTGGTACCCGATCTCTTCGATTAGAGGAAGCTATGATGATAACACTAAGTAAACTTGATTTAATTATTAAATAAATCAATTTTCTTTCTTTTTTAGTAAATAATATCGAAGTAATATTGAAAGTATTCCAATACCTAATAAAAGAACAATTAGAAATGGAAATTCAGGAATAGATGTGGTTGGAGGTAATTCACTCCCAAATAAGTTAAAATCGTCTATTATTAAATTAAGAACCATTAATATCCCTATTTCATTAACCCTTTAACAGTATTTAGCCTTTTTTTTCATTAGAAATATTGATTTTTATGTTATTTTATTAATATTTAGTTATAATTAGTAAATATTTCATTCTGAATTATAAGATAATTTTTATTCATCTCAAAAAGCCTTTAATGGAGAAAATAACAAAGATTCTTCTGAGATTTCGAATTTAATGCAGCAAAAATAAAAAACTTTAATAGAAGCCTACGATTTAATAAATCCTAAAAAAAGTAATAATTATAGAGTATCAAGTAAGAAAAAATAACATTTAAACCTCTAATTAATTGCGGGGGTACCCCAGCCAGGTCAACGGGGACAGACTCAAGATTTTCTTAAATTAAATAGAAATCGAGACATCTGTTAGCGTAGGCTTTCAAGGGTTCGAATCCCTTCCCCCGCATAATTAATTAGAAGAAAAATAATAATAAAATTTCAGAAAAATTCATCTGATCTTGATCAAGATTAACGTCTGATTCTTCCTCGGCGTAACCCTGTTCTCCGTGCTGCAATTAAACCAATTTTTCTTCCAGGAGGAGCATTTCTAGACACAGTTGTAGGACGACCAGGTCTTTGATGCGAACCTCCTCCATGTGGATGGGTGACAATATTCATTGCAACACCTCGTACCACAGGAAATGCCTTATGCCCTTTAGCTCGCATAAAAGCACGTTTAACTCCTGCTTTAAGAAAAGGACGATCAGGTCGGCCACCTGCAGAAATGATTCCGATCATTGCACGAGAATTAGGATGAACCGCACGATCATATTTTGATGGTAAAAGAATCCTTGTTCCATCTAGTGAATGAGTTTTTATCTGTCCATGAGTTCCAGAGGAGCGACATAAACTGCCACCATCACCAGGGCGCATTTCAATATTACATATCCAGATACCTTCTGGAATTTTATGAATTGGTAGAATATTACCAACTTCAAGATTCGCATTAATCCCTTGTTCACATTTTTGTCCCACATGAACTCCTTCGGGTGCAGGAAGAAGTGCTTCGTCTCCGTTGTCATATTGAACGAGCATTAAGGGCGATCCACGACCCATCTCGTGAATAAAATCAATAATTGTAAATCCAATCTTGTCTTCCTTTTCTTCGTCAGCAATAGGTAAATATCGTGCTTTACCTTTACGTCGATGTGATAAAGAACGAAAAACAGAGGTACCGCGACCTCTTCTTTGAACTAAGATTCGTTTTCCCAATAAAAACACCTACCTAGATGATCCCTACTTCAGTTGCCAGATCTAAGGCACTATGATCGGGAGATAGTTTTATGAATGCTTTCTTTTCTCCCTTAGGAGAAATTAATGTTGTTACTTTGATGACTTTGACTTTGTATAATATTTCAAATGCATTTTTTATTTCATGCTTTGTGGCTTTTCTATCAACAACGAAGACTAAAGCGTTCTCATTGACATCATCCATTTTGTTAAAAGCTGATTCTGTAATAAGGGGATATTTTATTACATCTTGAGGTTGTCTAAATTTCATCCTTCATCAACTCATTCCTTGGTAAAATTTTAATTAGATTCTTTTTGTTTTAAATAATCAATGGCGGATTTAGTCCATAATGTTAAACGGCCAGCATGAGTACCTGGTGCAAGATGTTCTGCGTTCAATTGATCAACTGTTACTAGATCTATACCTGGTATATTGTTTGTTGCTGATTTTATTCCATTATCAATTCTTACAACGACAAGAACTGATTTACCAGTCTTATATTTCCGTCCTCGGTTTTTTCCTTTTCCAGCACGAATATGAGAAGTTCTTCGTTTTGCTTTTGCCAAATCATAAGATAAGCCTAAGTTTTTCATAACATCAATTATCTTTGAGGTCTTTTTGATTGATTCCAATTCATCTACGATTATCAGAGGAAGTGATTGAACTTCTTCAATAATATGTCCTCGTGATTCAACTAAAGTAGGATTAGCTGTTGCTGCAATGGCAGATTTTATCGCTAATTGACGTTCTTTTCTGTTAACTTTTTCTAAAAGTTTTATCCGTGATTCAGGTGGATGAGTTCGCCTTCCACCTACTGCGAAAGGAATAAAAGCAGCTCTACTCGCTGAATGGGTTCTCGAACCCTTTACTCTAGGTACACGAGCAGCCCCACGTCCTACTCCCCAGCTTTCAGCTGATGTTCTTTTTCCAGCGTTGGGGTCGACACCATAAGGAACTTGACGATTCTTCCTACAGGCTAGAACTGCTCTTTTTATGATATCAGGACGAAAAGGGACTTGGAATATTGATCCAGTATCAATTGTCTCAATTTCCTCTCCTTCTAGATTAAATACTGGTATTCTTGAAAGATTCATAATAATCGCCAATGAATTAATTTTTAGCTAATGTGCTGATATAAGTGATTTGCAAATCTTCAAACTCGACATGTTTCGGTCTTAGGGGATTTCTAAATCTAATTAATCTCTTAGTAGACCCAGGAACACTGCCACGAACCATACAATATTTATTGACTTTTCCATATCTCTTAAATCCATTAATAGGTGTAACTTCTTCTCCATCTTCACCAATTTTGAGTATTTGTTTGTTAAATTCAGTTCTGCTAAAATAACCAAGTTGGCCAGCACGAGGAACTGTCCACATGACTCTTGCGGGATGCCATGGGCCAATGCAGCCAACCACTCTTCTTCCCTTCCTTTTCTTCCGAGGCATAATCTTTACTCCATGTCTTTTAACAGGACCAGCAAAACCTTTACCTTTTGTTGTTGCATTAACATCAATGAAATCTCCAGATGAGTAAACTTCATCTAGAGTAACTTCTTTCCCTAATATACTTGTAGCGTATTCAAAAGCTTTCTCAGGTTTTCCACCAACCTTAATTTCAATAATATCTGGGCTTTTTTGTGGCAAACCCGCTTCCCTTGGTTTTGTATGGGCTAAGACACGAACTTCTGTAACATCATCCATCTTAGCTTTTACTAAAGCTATCTGTTGTTTTATATTTGATTTTTCCTTAGGAATCTTTATACGTCGACTCAAGTCCTTTTCAGGTTTTTCAGTCCAAATTTCAGCATTTACAGCTAAACTATTTAATAAGCTTTCAATTTTATAAGTTCGAATACTGAAAACAGTCATAGGTGGAGTTTCTATAATAGTTACTGGGATAAATTGCTCCTGTTTGTAAAAAGGTGAACGTGTGTCGGTATTAATCATTGCGATGTGGGTCATACCAGCTTTATAGCCTGCAAAACCAAGTAGCTTTGGTTCTAGAGATTCTGGCCATGTTCTTATTCTAGCAGTATGTCTTTTTGCCTTATTTCTTCGATACCCTAGTGACCCACGATGTGGGGTATTCTTTTTTCGATGACCCACGCTTATACTCTCCTATTCCTTTAGAGCTTCATATATTGATTATTAATTATTGGTTAGACCATTTAGTCTATTGTACTCGATTGTACACGTCTGATTAATGCGTTTTCAATAAATGATTTAAATCCTCCGTACTCCGTCGAACTCGACTCGTTCCAAGTTATATTCGATTTCGTTTATTCTTATTAAAAGGAAGTCAGTTCAAGGGAGGTTTTTAACTAGTACCTTCAGTTGTATCTTTTTACTATGAAATCAGCTCTCAATAAAGAAGTTTTTATTGTAACTTTCTTGCTAAAAAGAATGCTTAATTTAAATATAGAAGTATATTCAGCTTAAAAATGAGAGAAAGTTCATTACTTAAAATAGGAAATGAGTTTTTCAAATGTATTAGCTGAAAATTATTAGAAGTTATTGGAAATGATGAGTATGTCTTCAGACGAGAATGAAGATCATGTGGATTCAGGTATACCAATCTTAGATTTTAGATTAAAAGATGGTGTTTTTATAACTACTAATCCTAATGTAAAAGAAATTTATGAAAATGGATATTTTGGTCGTTGGATAAATGAAACAACATTAAGCCTTGCAGCTGAAGAACTTCTTTTACTCTTAGACAGGAAGAAGATTTTAATTCAAGACCCTGAAACAAAAGAGAATCTTAGCTCAGCAGATATTGTAAATTATTTTGCTAGCGATACAAATGATCTTTGGAGTAGATATTTAGTTTATAAGGATCTTCGAAACCGAGGTTATGTTGTCAGTATGGGAACTCAAGTAACAGCACCTTTCCGTATTTATTCGCGGGGAGGAAAACCAGGAGAGTCAGTTAGTAAATTTGTAGTATTTCCATTGCCAGAGGGAGAAGATATTGACTTGGACTTCCTAGATCAGATTGTAAAACAAGCAAATTTAGATAGGAAAAAATTATTATTATCTGTCATTGATCGATTGGGTGATGTAACATATTACCAAGTCTCACAATTAAATTTAGAACGTAATGAGTTAGAATATGAATATCATCAAGATTTCGATGCTCAAAATGAAAAAAATGGAGAATCATGATTATGGAGAATCGTTATTCAGTCATTGATGAAGAAAAAATCTATGTTCCCGATACATCAGTTATTATTAATGGTTGTTTAGTTACTCTATTAAAGGATTCAATCGAAAAATATTCTAAGCTAATTATCCATGCTGCCATGATTTCTGAATTAGAACATCAAGCAAATTCAGGTAATGAAATGGGTTACCGTGGCTTAACACAACTTCAAGAAATCCAAAAGATAGCAAAATCAAGGGAAATTTCGATAACATATGAAGGTAGAAGACCTAATATCTCTGAAATTAAACGGGCGGGTAGTGGGGAGATTGATGCAATCATTAGAGACCATGCTTGGAATATTGCTGGAACATTGATAACCTCTGATAGAGTACAGTATTTAGGGGCTCAAGCTATTGGGATGGATTCAATATTTGTATTACCAGAACGTTCTAAGAAAGAAAAAAAATTGCTATTAGAAGATTTTTTTGATAAAGAAACTATGAGTATTCATGTTAAGCAAGGTGCTCCAGTATATGTCAAGAAAGGAAGACCAGGAAAAGTTAGTTACCAAGAATTTTCAAATAAAAAACTATCAAGAGAAGAAGTAATACAATTAAGTGATGAGATAATAACAAAAGCAAAGCAATTTGAGGATACATTCATTGAAATTGATCGAAGTGGATCAACAATAGTACAATATGCAAATATACGTATTGTAATTTGTAGACCACCATTTTCGGATGGTTGGGAGATTACTGCTGTAAGGCCATTAGTAAAATTAGATCTTGAGGATTATATTACAACCCCCAATCTATACAATCGACTCAAAGAAAAAGCAGAAGGCATCCTTATCGCAGGAAGTCCTGGAACAGGAAAAACCACATTCGCTAGAGCTCTAGCATTATTTTATGAGAAACAATCTAAAGTGATTAAAACCATCGAATCACCGAGAGATCTTGATTTAAAGGCTGAAATCACTCAATACTCGAAAAATTTTGGTACAAGGTCAGAGATTCACGATATTTTACTTCTCTCTCGACCAGACTATACTGTTTTTGACGAAATCAGAGATACAGAAGATTTCAAGCTTTACACTGATCTTCGTTTATCAGGAATAGGCCTTATTGGTGTCATCCATTCCAGTACAGCAATTGATGCTGTACAAAGATTTATTGGAAGACTAGAACTAGGAGTAATTCCCAGTGTACTTGATACGATTATTTACATGGAAGATGGAAGAATATCCCAAATTTTAGATGTCAAAATGACTGTTAAAGTTCCTACAGGTTTAGTGGAGAACGATCTTGCACGACCAGTTGTTGAAGTCCGAAACTTTGATACATATGAAGTAGTTTATGAAATGTATACATTTGGAGAACAGACAGTTGTTATTCCTATTAAAGACATAAAAGAATCTGATATTTCAGTTGATGCAAGGACATTAAGACATCTAACCGAAGCTATTGAGCAATATTCAAATGAACCAATAATGTTAATACCAAAAGATCGACAAGGACGACGATTTGAAATTCAATGTGCTCGAAGAGATATACCTCTAATCCTAGGAAAAGGTGGGGAGAATATCAAAAGATTAGAAAATCTATTTAAAGTGAAACTTGATGTAAATAAATCAGGGGACTTCTCATCATCAGATTTCACTGGAAAAACACCTTTAAATACAAGCATGGTTTCATTTAGAAAACGTTCTGTTATTATATCTTTCCCAAAACATTTGAAAGATGCAAATATTGAATTTTTATATCAGAATTCTGACTCACAAGAACTAGAATTTCTATTTACAGGAACAGTGTCTAGGTCTGGAAATATAAAACTTTCAACTAAAAGCGAAGCAGGAAAAATAATAAGTGAAAGTCTCTCAGATAAAGAGCAAATAATCTTCTGGAAAATAATCTAACTACCAAAAAAAAAGAATAGAGTTAATTACCTATTCTTCCTTAAAAATTTCTCGAAGTCGTCTTAATTCTTTCAACATCTCTCCACGAAGCTCTGCTATGCTGGTAGATCTTGCGTCTGCAATTAAATCAAGAGGTGATTGACCAGAGGGTGATGTTGTAGTAATTGAAGGACCTGAGGGGGCTGGTGGAGGTGTTGGAGTTCGAGGAATTGCACTAGGTGCAGGAGGAGTCGTGGTGCTTGGGGGAGGTGGTGCTGTTGTTGGAGGTGTTTTGGGAGGAATAGGAGGAGCAGATGGTATAGTAGCTGGTTTAGAAGGAGGAGGGGTTGATGGAGGAGGAGGGGGGGTTTCTTCAAGAGCAGCAGAGAAAAGGGATTCAACACCTGAAGTCCGTGAGATGGATTTCTTTAATTTCGATAAACGTGACTTAATAGATTGATTTTGGGTTTGGTAATGCTTTATTAGACTTTCATAAACTCTAGGTCGAAACTTATCTTCCCTAACTGCTTCTTTGAACTTAGCAATAACTTGATCATTTGATTCTTGGATAATTTCAAGAAATATAACCATTTCATTTGGTTTTGCATCTATTTCTGGCATACCTGATGAAGTAGAAATGGTTCCTACACGGCTAGGATCTTTAGCTTCGTAAAATAATAGAGCTCCTATTAATATGAGAGCTGATACAGTCAACACTGTTCCAATTGCAAAATAAATCTCCCAAGTAAACCCTAAGAGTGTTTCAATGTCCAAATAATCTACCATAACCATGGAAGTTGATTGAACTAATATAAGAGAGATAAAAACAGATAAAATCCCTAATAATAGGAGGAGAATCCATAAAAAGCGTAATTTTTGTAGAAATGAAACAACAGAGTCTGATCCTACAAATAAGAACAGGGAAATGAATTCTATTAAAGCTCCAGTGTATAAAATGACAGTCCATTCAATACCCAGAACATTTAATTCATAATACATGATAATTGGTGCAAGAATAACTAATAAAAAACCAATCAAAGATGTAATTACCCATAAAAATCTTAATTTAAATATACGGTCCCTAAATTCTTGACTTGCAGTAACCATTAAAGGTAATAATCCTAAATAAAATGTTATTGAACCTGCAATGAAAAATACACTCCAATCAACATCCAGAATTGGGAGTAATTCACCGAAATCAAAATATTGCCCATATACTAGACCACTGAGTATATAAAATATAAATCCAATGATTATAAAAAGAATGAACACCAATTTATAACTCCAAAGGCGTTCACGATTCTCAACAGCAAATATTAATGGAGAGAATCCAAAGAATAAGAAGATTGAAGTTATAATTAAGTAATCAAACCATGAATGGGAGGGGTCGAAAGAAGATAGATAATTTCCATATACTAAAAATGAATAAATTATTCCTACCACCCCAATCCCCATAATCACTAATAAATGAATATATACTTTTTTAACATTTTTCTTCATATTAGTATCCATGGAGGCTAATACAGGGAATAAACCAACGAATCCAAAGAAAAAACCAAAGGATAAAAGAATTTTGTAATCAAATCCATAAAATAACCTGTCAGAAGACGCTAAACCAGAGAAATAAAGGATTCCGAGGGCTATTGTGGTTATACCAATACCAGTAATTGTAAGAAGGATACGTGATAGTTTTACAACTGTTTTAATCAATAATAAAATCTCCTCTAAACCGTGATTCTGATTTCTATTTTTAATACTAGTATACGTAGATTTTCTTAAAAGTCTAGTGAAATACCAATTGACCTGTTTAAATAATCTAGTAAATGCTAGAGAATATGATTTTGATATAAACTTTATTTTTTTCCTCTAATAATTTAGTTATAATTAATTCCATAGAAAGAGTTCTTAAAAAACGTATAAATTGTAAATTTATCTGTAATTATCTTTTCAACTTAAGAACTTGTTCTTATTCCAATAAACACATAATAGAAATAGTAATGCGTTAATAATAATCACTTATGACATTCATTTGATAGATTATTGACAAAAATTTTCTTATTCGAAAGTTCAATCACCAATCATTTGGTTATTAAATATTTCACCATTCTTCCCATTGTTTTTGAAGAAAAATTAAATTCGAGATTAAAGAAAAAATAAATATTAGCTAAGAAGAAGGTATAAATAAAGCCATATTTGAAAAACAGGTGAGTTTTTTGCCTATACGAGTTTTTCAAGCATTAGGCTTCAATTTTAAAAAGCCGCGGTATTCTAGTCCGGTAGGAAGCATGCCTGGAATTAGAGTAGGTGAATCTATATTCTTACGAGGCAGCATGTGCTCTCTGAGCTCGAGAGTTCAAATCTCTCCCGCGGCGTTTATTTTAAATATAAAAATCAAACTTCTAGGCAAAAGACTCAAAATAAAATGTTTAACTTTTTCTTAGGAAGTATAATATATCGAGAAGAATCCACCTTTAGAATAGAGTATAACGGAATCAGAACCTCTTCAAAACAAATTTGGTTCCAGAAACTACCCTTTATTATCCTTATAACTGATTAAAATAGTAACAGGTAATGATCTTGGAATATAATCATCAACTAAGAATTGCAGGAGCTGACTGTCGAGGTGATTTGTTATTAAGCCACGCTCTCACTCAAATTCGTGGAGTTGGGTTTAGATTAGCATCTCAAATCTGTGAAAAAGCTGATTTGGACCCTGATATGAGATGTGGCTATTTAACAGATGATGAAATTCAATTAATTGAAGATATTCTTTCCAACTGCTTAGCTTTTAATATCCCATCATGGATGTTAAATCGACAGAAAGATCTTGTCACAGGAGAAGATCTACATTTAACCAGTACTGATTTAATAGATTCTTTGCGATTGGACGTAGATAGAGAAAAAAAGACACGTTCATATCGTGGGATCCGTCATTATTTTGGACTACCAGTTCGTGGGCAACGTACCAAGACATCTGGTCGTGGTGGAACTACTATTGGTGTTTCTAAGAAGAAAAAAGGTTAAGGTGTACTAAATGGGAGATCCACGAAGATTACGAAAAAAACTTGAGGGACCTAGGCATCCTTTTAACAAAACTCGACTTGAGGAGGAAATGATATATATGGGGAGATACGGATTAAGAAATAAAAAGGAAATCTGGAAAGCTCAAACCAGCTTAAGAAGCTTTAGAGCAAGAGCACGTTCTTCATTAGCATTACCTGAAAATTTACGAGAACAAGAAAGAGTTACATTAGTTAAGAAGTTATTCAATTTGGGGATTATGATGAATGAAGATGGATTAACTGATGAGGTTCTTTCTTTGAGTATAGATCAATTTTTAAAAAGACGACTACAATCTGTCGTACATAATATCGGACTTGCTAGTACACCATATCAAGCTCGTCAAATGATTGTTCACGGACACATTTCAATAGGTGAAAGAAAAGTTACATCACCAAGTTATCATGTTAAGAGAGGGGAAGAAGAACTAATCCAATATTCCCCTAGTTCTCCATTTAATGATTCAGGACATCCAGCACTCTCTGTCCCTCCATCTAGCTCTAAGAAAATGCGATCAACGGGGAATGAAGATACATAAATGAGGTTAATATATGTCAAAGAAAAATCAAAGTCCAACAATGGGAATCGCTCATATTTTAAGCTCTTACAATAATACAATAATTACTTTAACTGACATGACTGGAGCAGAAACAATTGTAAAATCTTCTGGTGGTCAAGTAGTTCGAGCAGATAGAAATCAGTCCTCTCCCTATGCAGCAATGAAAGTTGGTCATACTATTGCCCGTGTAGCGAAAGAAAAAGGAATTGAACGGATTGTCGTCAAAGTTAGGGCACCAGGCGGATCGGGAGCAAGAAATCCTGGTCCTGGGGCGCAAGCCGCAATTAGGGCTATTGCGAGATCTGGATTACAAATAACAAGAATTGAAGAAGTTACACCAATTCCACATGATAGTACAAGACAACGTGGAGGACGTAGAGGTCGAAGGGTCTAAAATTTTTGGATTTTTTTCTTATATAAAATTATATTTTTACGATAACTATTTCCAGGAGGAGGGATAGGTATCTTTTTCCATAAAAACAGCTTTAGGTTCAACACATAATCCATTATTTTTCTCAAGGATTTCTTTCGTGCTCATTAAACTTTTCCCAATTGCTACTAATTCTTCCTTTAATGTCATCAAGGCAACGAGTGAATTCTTTTTGATTTCACTTGAAACTTTTAAAACCCCGGGAAGTGTAAGTTTTGCCCCGTGGCAAATGGCATCAATAGCTGAGTCTCTTATAAACAACTTGGGAACATTTTCAGTTATTACTTCCACTGGCTGAATAAAATTTCTGATAAATTCCTCATTCCTTTCATTATTGTAATAGTACCATGCATCTTGAAGGTTTTGGAGTGTTATAGATGTTTTTACGTCAAATGGCCCCGTACGAGTTCGTCTTAATTCTTGCATATGAGCTCCTGTTCCGAGAATTAATCCGATATCATAACATAATTTACGAATATAAGTTCCAGCTTCACAAGAAATCCTTAATAAGGCTAATTCGCCATCAATGAATTCTAATAATTCTAATTCATATATCGTCCGAACACGTAATTGACGTTTAACATTACTTCTAAGAGGGGGAGTTTGATATATCTTCTCCTTAAAATTATCAAGTACAGAAGAGAGTTTTTCGTGTGATACTGGTACATGGATCTTCATTAGGCAAATATATTCCTTACCCGCGTGTAATAATAAACGTAATGCTCGAGTCGCTTTTCCTAATGCAATAGGTAAACTACCAGTAACAGATGGATCTAACGTTCCTCCGTGTCCTGCTTTCTTGATATTTAAGATTTGTTTAACCCAAGCTGTAACCTCATGTGAGGTCGGATTTGCTGGTTTATCTAGATTAATTATTCCTAGATTCAGTAGTTCATCAATGGTTCTGGATTGAGGTGGTTTCCCATATTTTGGATCAGTATAATAATTTTGGACTTTTTCAAAAACAGTTAATTCCATCTTTAAATAACCTGTTCAGTCCAATAATAATGGTAAAATTCTTATAATCCTATTCTCAGAGGTGTTTTTATTTCTTCAATCATATTCTCTTTCTCTAGTGCTTTTTGAACATCTTCATCTTTGGCTCCTCTTTTTATAGACACAAGATGTTCTAAGGGGCGTATATGTTTGATATTGCATCGCCGTCTTTTTACTGGGGAAATCCCTGCACCAGAGATTAAGACAAAATTTTGATCTACTAAATCGATTATGACGGCTTTCTGTAATGCTTCGCGACCAGCAATCTTTACGATAACTCTACCAACTTCAAGTGCAGCCATTAGTGTAACCTTCTTCTAAGCTTTTGTTTTTATATTCAATTTAGCAAAGAATATCCAGAAATTAATGCATGAACGGTTTTATGCTTTTATTTCTGCTTTTCTCCGTTTTTTCACTTTTTTAATTTTTAATCAAATAGATTTCCTATATCATCTCGAGTTTATTAGAGCTTATTTTTGGAAAAAACAAATTTTATGGCCACTTCCTATCAATTGAGATTTTCTCTTAATCTTTTTATCTTATTAACTGGCTTGAAAAAGAATTTATCTTCAAACCTATTAATTACTTCATTCTAAAAAAAGATTGATTAATTATTAATGTTTGTTCGTTAATTAAAAGATTAGAGAGATTTTAAACGATTTTAATCAGAATAAATAAAACAGAGGAGCTATCTTTGTTTATACGGTAAATTAAACTTATCTTATTCAATATTTAGCCGCTGTGGCTTAGTTGGTAGAGCGACAGACTCGTAGAGAATAAATAGTATTTATTATTCTCAAGAAATCTGTTGGTCGGGGGTTCAAGTCCCCCCAGCGGCTTTAGGATGAGATATTAACTAATCAGATCTGAATAATTTAAATAGTTCCTACTTCTATTCAATATACCATTTTGACTTGAAAAACTCATGATAGGTTAGAATTGGAAAATCTGGACAATGATCGACTACTTCTGTCAAACGATTAATACTTTCTTGATAATCAAGCTGTACCTTTTTCTTAAGCTCATTTGAATGGACTAATGAATCTATTTTAGAAAAATAATCTTTTAATCGATGTTTCCACTCGCCTCGAGGCCTTCTATCCAATCTGTATATTATTGGGGTTTCAATTTCATCTATTATTAAGTTATTTTTATGAGAATAACTCCAAAACACTAATGGAAATGAATATCCTGCATGATCCATATTATCTGGAAGAATTCTTGTTCGATAACCTTTTAAACCACAAAATGCATCTGTAATTTCAATATTTAATGGAAAACATCGATTTATAGTTCTAGTAATTAACATATTTGTTATATATCGATCAATTGGTACTTGAGTATTTTGGTCCCAAAATCGATAAGTCAAATACCGACTAGTGGATACTAAGTCAATTTGGGGTTTATCTTGTAAAACTTGAAGAATTTCTTTGATTGTAAACGGTGCATGTTGAAGATCTGCATCAAATGTTATTAAAATATCATAAGATTTCTTTGCTTGACGAAATAAAGTAAGAATTGTGTTTCCATAGCCTAAAGGCCCTATAGAATGACGAATTGTTTGAAATCGAAATTCTAATGCTAAGTTTTCATAAATTACTTGAGATTTATCTGTACTTCCATCATCCACTAATAGAACTGAAATATCATAATCTTTACATTCTGAGTTGATAAAGTCAAATAAAGTTCTAATGCACTCAGAGAGATATGCCTGTTCATTATGCAAGGGAATACCGATAAGAGCTTTCATATATTACTCAATCCCTTTTATTTCAGATTTAAGCAATATCCACAAGATTAAAAATTTCTTAATACTATTTTGATTATAATCTTTAAGTAAACTTCTTTTATGGTAAGAATTAAATAAAACTTCTTCGCATTGGAATTCAGTACCTTAACCATGAATACTCATAAGAACAGATCTCCATAAGATAGAACATTTTTAATATCAATTAGTTTTTAGCTTTCATTTTTTATCTGTTTTGATGCCAAGTTAACAGAAAATAATTTGCCTATATCTTTAATTGTTAAAAAAGTCTTATACCAAAGATTGATAGAATGTCAAGAGTGATTTTCCTTTAGATAAACAGTTTTTTCTTAAAGCTCAAAAAAGAAATAGTCAAATGTCAGATAAGAGAGCTGTAATCTTTTTAAAATATACCCCTCTTGGTTAAAATAAATCGCTATCTGATTTTATTAATATTTGTGAAATTTTTTGAGGATTTTGTGAATGACTGAACCCGATCCAGAACTTCAGGCAATTTTAAATAAAAAAGCTATGACTCTGCAAAAAAATGCTACTTTTTTTGAAAAAATTAATCAAATGGGGGTAACTCACGTTAATGATGGTAATATTGATAGTATTATAAAATCTTCACCTCTCCCTGTGCTTGTAGATTTCTCAGCAGATGAATGGTGTAATCCATGTAAAGTTATGGCGCCTATTTATGAAACATTAAGTTATGAATTTAGAAATAAAGTTGTATTTTTAAAAATAAATACAGATCATAACCGTTATACCCCAGAAGGTACCCAAATATTCTCTGTGCCAACTTTCATGATGTTTTATAAAGGAAAATATGTAGCTCACAGAGTTGGAGCTGTTTCACAGGCGAAATTCAGAGAATGGATTGAAGAAGTTCTACTTAGAAAATGTACGAACTAGAAGGTAAAATGATATGAGAGAAAAATGGAAGAAAAAGAGATTAAGACGAAGAAAACGAAAAGAACGAAGACGAACTAAATAATCAGCGTAGAAATTCTTCCAATTTCTTCTTCTTTTTCAGAAAAACACTAATATAGATTCATTGTTGTTTAAATTTCTTCAGATATACCGAGAAGGGATTAAAATGATTATTAACTTAATTGGGGCACGGGGAACTGTTCCAACTGCGAAATCAGCAACAGTTTCATTTCTTGTTGATAATCAATACTTATTTGAGTGTCCATCAGAGATTATTCAATCATTTAAGAGATATCAAAAAGAATGGAAACAGATTTCTGAGAACTCAAAATTAGATTCAGAAGTCTATGCATTAGGAAAGCCAAGTTTTAGCAAAATTCGTTATATTATTTTATCACATCTCCATCATGACCATTGGGGAGGGTTAGCACATTTTATTCATCGGATTCTTCTATTAGAAAAAGAAAGAAGAACAAAAAATCCGTTGAATATAATAATACCTAAATTTTCAACACTTTCCTTTCAAGAAAGGATGATAGAACAGTTTAACACAGTTATTGATCCATTTCCTCTTGATGATGGTGAATTTCTATTGCGTTTTCTCTCTATTGAAATCGGAAGGGGAATTAAATCAATAATTAGAATAAGAGTGATTGAAAATAACGAAAGGATTCAGCTGGATAGAAATTATAGTTTAATCGCCAAAGAGAACTCTCATTTAAACTCAGGATCTGTTTCATACAAATTGGAGTTCAAACTAACTAAACTAAAGGTGGAAACTGCAAAAGAGCTAAAAATCCCCTTTAACTCTACCTTAAATAAGATTTTAAAAAGTAAGGACCCAGTTTTAGTTGAAGGAAGGGAGATTTCTCGCGATCAAATTTTTTATGACCTATCTACTATTCTTGGATATTCTGGAGATACAGATATCAATTCTGAAGTAATAAATTTCTTCCATGAATGTGATATTATAATCCATGATGCAACTTATCTTCACCCACAGGATGATTATCACCTAGATCTTCATTCAGATCTTATAACGCTTCTTGAAAAAGTCGTTCTCCTTTCAAATTTAAAATTAATTGTACCAATTCATTTTTCAATTCGATATAATGACCTTGAAATAAGTACACATTTAAAAGAGTTTAAACGAAATTATAAATCGACATTTAGCATAATTAATCCATTAACTACTTTTTTAATTCTATTAAAACCCCCAGATGTAGTATCAATCGTTGAAAAAACCGATTAAAGATTAATTAAAAATTTTAAATTCTTTTTGAAACCATATACGAATATTCTTAAACCCATCTTCTGTAGCAATAACCCGCATTAGTTTAATAGTATTAGATCCGTATTGAATTGCCTTTTTACGTTGGTTTATTATATCCTTTGGAAGTGTAAGATTAGCTGCTACTTCACGAAGGTAAACCTTTCGAATTATTTTGCCAAATTCATTTTCTCGTAATAATTTATTATAAGGTAGCCTTTGTGCATATTCAATCAATTGTTCATCTAAATAAGGATAAATTAAATCAACTCCAACATTATTTGCTATTTCTTTCTCCATTTTTAATTGATTTGATCTTAAAGTGCTTAAATCAAATTTCATCTGTTGTTTGATCTGCTTCTCTAATTTTTTTTTAAATAATAATTCGTATCGATTATAACCACCAAATAATTCATCAGCTCCTTGACCTAGAAATATATTCCTAGCAAAATTTTCTTTAACAAGTTTCCTCAACCCTAAATATAAGGGAATTGCAATACTTAGATCCTTGGGAGTCTGAATGTATTTAAATTTCTTTAAATCCTTTATACTATCTCTTACCTTATTATGTGTTAATATACATGTTTTCAATTCAATTCCAAGCTTTTCTGCTCCTTTTTTTGCGTTTATTAAATCATAACTTCTTTCCGCACCAACAGTTATAAAGCTAATAAAATCTGATTTCACGGTTTTCAATAAAATTTTTGCAATAATTGAGGAATCAAGTCCTCCACTGTACATTAATCCAAACCTTGTTTCAGGATCGAATTTTCTTATTATTTCTGTAAATACTTGCTCAAGAAATGTCATATAGAAAATCCTTAACCTAAATATTCTTGGTTGAAATTTTGAGAGTCAATTCATCCTAGAAGGTTGCTAGGGAAAAACCTTTTTTTAATAATTTTCAAGTAATATATATTCAAAAGATTTATTTTGGATATTGAATAGCCTTTAGAACACATAAAACGGCAGTAAAGTAGAGTGTACCAAGAATGGAGAACTCAACAACACCAAAAAAACTTCGAAATCGTTATGAAAATTTCTTTGCACCAGTTGGTAAATTATTAGCTAAAACTGGACTGACCCCTAATATAGTCTCTGTTTTAAGTGTTTTTATTAGTTTTTTCAGCTGTATTGCTTTTTCTCTAAGCCAGATCATTGGAATTCCCCAAGCCTTAATTATTGGAACTATCTTCTTAGGCTTCTCTTCTTTGCTCGATATGCTTGATGGTAGCTTAGCACGTGCTTTGGGAACAGCGGGTTATTATGGTGCACTCCTAGATCGGACATTAGATAGAGTTTCCGAATTTTTTTTCCTACTTGGAATTATGATAGGAGGATATGTATACCCCGAGTGGGTTTTTATATGTTTTGAGGGGATGATACTGGCAAGTTATGTTCGGTCTACCGCAGAAAACAGAGGAGGTCTGAAAATGGACTCAACAACTGGGATTTTTGAAAGAAAAGAAAAATTGACCCTTCTAGCTGTTGGATGCTTGGTAGAAGCTATTTTTATTGAAAATTTTCTTCAAGAGGTATGGACATTTAATTTTGGTGTCTTAGCATTAATTGTGCTCTTAATTGGTATAATTTCTAACATTTCTGCAATTCAACGACTTGAATATGCGAGAAAATTTTATACCAAATCCCCAAAATAAAGATTATTAAAGTTCGGTCAATTTTCTTAAGCTTTTACTCTTTAATCTCTGTTCTAATGCTCTTTTTTTAGAATTAGAAATTATTCTTGATATATTATCAAGTGCTTTATTTACAGCTTTTTCAGCTCCAAAATCTGTAGCTTCACTACTAAAATTATGCCCATTGTCAGATATTAATTGAATTGTTGTGGTAATAGAATATTGGCCCCTTTTTGATTGTGACATATTCCTTTTAAAACGAATTTTTACAGTTCCACTAGTTCCTAATAAACGTTTTTCACGATTTAACAGAGCTTGTGTCTTTCTAATCGCATGGGACTGGACTTCATCATCAGGAGCCTGAAGGATGTTGATTATGTAGTCAGATATCCCCTTCTCTGATGTAAGCAGAAATTTAATTAAATCAAGTGCTGTAATTATCCCGTATCTAGTTTGATCATCTATTATTAAAGTATGTTCATTTGAATTAACAATCCGATCATAGACTTCTAATATTCCAGTATTTATCTTTATGGTCTTTATCTCAGAAATGAAATCTCCTACAGGTAAAAGATGCCAATCTTTCTCTTTTCCTCCAAAATCACCAGAAGTAGTTTTTTTTTCAATTTGTGTCTTAAGTAAAGATCTATTCATTACTATTCCTTGCAATTCATATTGTTCATCTAAAATTGGTATTCGACTAAAACCAAACTCTCTCATCTTTGCTATGGCATTCCCAATTGTATCGGATGATTTTAATGTTTTTAAATCCCAATTAACTACATTTTCTAACGAATTCTCTAAAAATTGATCAAATTTTAACCTCATTTTCTCTAATATCTGTGTATCCTTTATTGCACCGAGAATCCTCAATTGTTCATCTAACACAGGAATAAATCTTGATTTCCCTTCAAGCATATAATTCCCTACTTGCTCAACGGAGATCAGTTCTTCTTTTAATATCGATGGGACAGTTTTATTCATATAGGTCTTACAGGAGGCAGCTGGATTTATCCCTTTACCTATAACATCATGAGTCCGTATTATTCCCTCATATTTTTTTTCTTCATTTTGGATAAGAACCACTTCATATCCTTCCTTAAGAAGAGAAATGGCTTTAGCTAGTTGTTGATTTCGGTCAAGTCGAGGTAATTCAATAATTTTTATTTGAAGAGTCTTATGAAAATTCATCATTTATACTCCTAAACAAAGTTCGCAATCAGAAGATTTTCTGTAAATGTTTAAATTTTAAAAAATATAATAACTTTATACTCAAACTGAAAATATATTTGAGAAATTAAAATCTTAATTTTTCGGGTCTATTTAGCTTTACTCTCTTCTTACAGATTGGACAAACCCCACGAATTTTCAACCATTCTGCCAGATGTGCATAATGAGCAGGAGATCCACATTCAGGACATCTAACAAGCGATTCACGATTGTTTATTATCGCTCTGCAAACAATACATGATTCTTGTACATCTGCTTCAATATTTTCTACAATTATCTGTTGTGATTTTGTTGGTGTTTCTAAAAGAATTTCCAATTTTTTTGCTCTTAAATTAAAAGATTGAGCAGCTCTAGAAGAGCTTGCTTTTCCAGATGCTTGCCTGTACAATTCAGCTGCCATTCTAGGATTTTCTTTTTCATTAGCCAAAGCGGCTTCTGCAAGGATAGAAGCAGGTACATCTGATCCAAGACCTTCTAAAAGTTCATCATAAAGTGCAACGGCCTGATTCGTCTGATGTCTTCGTAAAATGTCTCGAGCAGAATCCAAAGTTTTCAAATGACGATCATATTCATTAACTTGACTTATTAGATCGTTTAAAGATTCATCATTATTTTTCTTAACGTTTGAAAGTTTTTCTGTAATATTTCGCGCATAATTCAAGGATCGACGCATTTTCTCTATATTTCCATCATTTAGCTCTTTCTTAACTTCCTCTAGATAATGTTGGACAGCAATATTTGGTTGGCCTGCACGACTTATATAATTTTCAGCTTCTTTGTCCATTCCTTGCTTCCTCATTTCAGTCGTAGCTGCTATTAAAACTGTATTGGCTTCTTCATTAGCTCCTATTGTACGTAAAAGTTCTGCCGCTTCTTGGAACTTTCTTGTATTATATGCATGTCGAGCGAGATTTCTGATTGCTTGATTTCTATCATGTATCAATGAGGGATATTGGTCAATTATCTGTACAGATCTAGGAACATATTCTAATCCGCCATTATCGATAAAGACTTTGGAAGCAGCAAATGGTTTGTTTGCAAGAATATATGCCATTGCAGCAGCATTTATATCATTATTATTTATTAAAGTACGGGCTAATCGAATAAATGCCTGTTCTATTGTCCTAGGATGAAATTTTTTTTCTAATCTTCTAAGTGCTAAAATTTGAGAAGCTTCTGGGATTCTTAATACCAATTTAATTGCTTGGTCAAGTGAGACTTTGGCATAGTAGTCCAAAGCTTCTAAAAATTGTCCTCTTCGCTCTAATTGGGAACCTTTTCTAAGTTTTTTCCCAGAAGAAGAAGAACGAGAAGATATGATTATAATAATTATAATTCCAATGACAATAAGGAGTAATACCAAATCTGTAGCGTTCATAAGACATCATCTACAGGTTTTAAATAATAGATTTTTTTCACAAATGCCAACTAACTATATCCTTTATTGGATTTTTGAAATTTGTATTTTTTGATTCCAGAAGCAATGAATTAATTAGATATGGGATGTTTTTAAAACATGATTTTTAGGAAAGTTCTTATTCTTATATTCAGCTTCAAAGGCATTTAAAATTAGTTCTTTGTCTTTATTATTCATATTCCTGTTAAGAACTAACACTATAATATTTTTAAGGATTAAATATTGAAATTTTCGAAAAGTATTGTATTTAGAGAAGATATTTTATAAAAATTCACCACAGGAATTAACGGCATTATAAATTTTCATTTGAAATGATTAAAATTTCAGGAATATTATCTACATGATATTCATAGGATATGTTCTAGATATTATCTCACTATTAATTGCCATAAAATTAGATACAATAACATTCGATGTTTGAAGAATATTCAAGCTTGATTGTGATAAATATGTCAAACTGGCAATCTTTTTTTAATGAATTGACGAAGCCCCCAAAACAAAAAATATATGATTCCTTTGCTAGTTCTCATGATCTCACGATTTGTACCTGTAATAAAGGATCGCTATTATATTGTTTAAAGGATGTTCGCTATTCACCGATCGGCGCATGTTCTTTTACCACAGTTTGTTGTGTAATTCAGATTGATAAACACAAAGCACGAGGATTTCAGAACTCAATTAGAAAATCATCATTCGATGCTTAAAACTCTAAATATTTCATTATACAATTTTTGAATCGCCTTTCTCATTAATGTATGCGATGTTTCCCAATCTAAACCTGATTTTCCTCGTGTTTGTCCCCATGACCTCCCCTGAAGTACTCGACTTATTAACAATCCTTCTTGAGCAGAACTCAACCTAGGAAAATTTTGACATATAAAATATGTTTTGGAGAGCTCATACATAACATCTACTGCTAATAAAAAGTTAATTTTTCCTGTTAAATAATTTTCAACCCGTAATTTTCCACTATGAGAAATAAATGGTTTATATTGTGGGTAGGATGAGCAAGATTTTAATATTTCTTGAACTAATTCATAAGACATCGAGTGGAGAGATTGTTTTAAAAGTTCAATGAATTGTAAAATGAAATCACGGGATGCTTGGTTTATGATTTCTTCGGATTGATTAGATTGTGGTCTTATCATAATAAGGTTCCATTCACCAGTCTCAGGAGTTTTGATCGGTCTGAGATGAACTGAATAAAAACCAAATTTTCTCCAAAATTTAACCAACTTTACATTTGCTCCAAAACTCACTCCTATCCAATCGAATTGATAAAAATAATCTAAAATCAATTCGATTGCTTTTCGGCCATACCCCTGATTTATAAATTCGGGATGGACAGCAATCCTAACAATTCTTAAACCTTTCAATCTGGCAAAATCTCTCGAAAAATGTCTTATTGCTACTGTAGGAATCAAATTTCCTTCAATGAATTTTCCCGATTCAACATAATCGATTACATTATCATTCATACTTCCTTCCTGAGAGAACTGAGTTGATACAAGAAGAAAGTGAGTATTTTCATTGTTTACTAAATTGAATCCTACTAAAAAATGATTAATAGAATCACATAGCACTAAAAGATCATTTGGTTGATTTCTGTAGTGTGAATATACTAAAATTCCTATATGATCATGTAAAACTTGATAATTGCTCTCTATTAAATGCTTTCCTACTTCAGGATATTGAGTTAACGAAAAATCATTCTTTATCTTTGTTAAAATTTCTTTATTAATAAGGGGAGGTTCAGCATCTAAAAAAAAGACATAATTAAGAAAATTTTCTACTTTATCATCCTCTAAATACCTAATTGGTTGCTTAAGAGTGTAATGATTATAATTTATCTGTTTCTGACGCTTTAGAGGGTTTGTTATCTTGATTTGAAAACTCCTCCCACTTCCTTCATATCCATGTACAGTACTAACCATAATTTTAGGGACTTTTTGCTTAAAAAGGGATTTAAGTGAGTCTACTGGTAATGTTGCAGCTTCTTCTATAACTAACAGATCGAATTTCTTAATATTCCCTAGATTACTTGAATTAACGAATCCTACTTTTCCCTTTAAACCTATTTTAACTTCAAAAATCCAATCGTCTTTTTTTTTCGATGAAAAATGAACTCCTTTTACTGAGCAGTAATGAGTAATCATTTCAAATATTGTTTGTGTGTTTCTTATATCTGGAGCAGTTATAACGATATTTAAGCGTTTTTTGGGTGTATTTATCAAGAAATTTGCCAAGGCTAGACCAATTAGTGTTGATTTGCCTCTTCCTCGGTCTGCTGTTATAATGATGCATATATTTCGATTTAGAGACTTAGGTAACTTTGTTTGGAACTCATCTAAAATTTCCTTCTGATCTTTAGAAACTAAAATATCGTTAAAGTATTGATCAAGTTTATATTCATAAGGCATGAGATTAAAAGATTGAAAAATTTCATTAGCATCTGTGAAATCGCACTTAAATTGAAATTTTTCTAATAGACTAGTAATAAACCATTTTAATAAATAAGATTTGTCTTTACACTCATCATTTATATTAGAAGGATTTATTGTTGAATATTGAGAGAATTTACCTTTATTTACTTGTGATAACCACTCTGGATACTTAGATCCTATTATAAAAATTAGTCCTCCACCTCTAACTGTTTCAATGAATTGACATATTTTATTGGGATTAAAAACTCTTCTAAAATCCAATAATACTAGATCAAAAGATTGACCAAGAATTTGGAAAGATTCATCTTGGGAAATTGATTTTAGTCTTATAAACGATTTTAATATCGAATCCTCTTGTTTGAATAAATTCACATCATCTGAAGCAATAATACCTCTTAATGAGGTATTTCCGACTTTTTTTAATACAACTAAGAATTCTATAAACGTTTCACACGCTTTTTCTTTATCAAAATACAAATAAATTTTTCTTTGATATTTATGATTTTGAATAGAAACTGTTTATACTCTCCATTCCCCTATTCAATGGGTATCTTGGTCACTTTTTTATTTAATTGAGAAAGAATACTGCTACATAATTCTAGGGCATTTTCATGTTCCTTTTTTATGTTTTGTACTTCAGAAATCATTTTCTTTTGGTCATTATGAGTTATTCGACCTTCTAATTGATTTTTTATTGCGTTTAATCTAGGAAAACTGCTACAAATATATTGTTCATTAGATTCTGATATAGAAGAAGGCTTTCTAGTTATAATTTCTGCAAGATCTGGAAATAATGCATAATAAAGCCGAGGTCTTCCTCTTCGACCTATTCCTGGTCTTTCTTGTCCAGTTATTAATTTACTTTTTTTCAAAACCTCTAAATGTCGAGTAATTGATTGAGGATGATCATCTAATCTTTTTACTAATTCATTTACAAACCCTTCACCTGTTGCTAATTCCGATAGCATTCTTCTACGGGTTCGGTTTGATAAGAGATGAAGAATTTCATCGATTTCCTCTATTGTAACGATTCCTTTGGTTTCAATAGTATATGTTAAAATTTTTAATATTAATTCTAATTCTGAAATTGGGTTATCGCTCATTCTATTATCTCCTAAGTGAAAAAGAATTTTTCGGGGTTTTCTTCTTCTTTTTCTTCTTCATAAATAGCATTTATCTCTCTTTTATAATCATCAGCTAATTCTTTGATGTATTCTAATCCATTATCGATATTAAATTCTTGATTTAAAAATTTAAGGAGTTCATAAGCTGATATTGGATCATATTCAGCAAAAGATTCCACAGCAACTATTTCTAAAGGAATATTTGGTATTTGACTCCGATAGGTAAGAAATGAGCTGGCAATTTGACCCATCATGGAAAAATTAGATTTCTCTTTAGATATCATATGAATCTTAAAGTCGTTGGAGATGATTCTATGAACTTTTGGAAGTTGATGTAATGATCGATGCCTAGAATAGACCCCATCAATTAATAATATTTTGGAAACATTCAACTGTTGATAAAAAGAAAATAATTCTTCGGATAATCGATAACATATGATATCTGGGATAGCAAAATTCGTTGTAGTTAATATATAAGGTTGATTTCCAATGTTTAGACTTAAAACCGAGATTGGAAGGAGAATTTCCCCTAAACTAAATTCAATCATTTCATTAAAATAATTGGAAAAGAAACCAGCTATTTTCTGAGATTTTTGACTCACTTTTAGTAGTTCTTTTGTAATAAGCTTATCAACTGAACCATAATATCCTAGTAATTCGATTGCAATGGCTCCCTTTAAATGATTTGTTTCTCCTTTGTATATCAAACGAAGATTCTCTGTTTCTTCTGCTTTTTCTATCCAATCTTCTATTTCATCTGTTAATGTTTCCAAATACATAAAACTACACCAAGTGAATCTGATTTTCTTATCCAAAAAAATTCTTTTATTTAATAAATATCCACTTTCTTACCCTTTTTTTCATCACAATGCTTTTTTGTCAATTCTACTTCAAGAACCCCGTTCTTGAATTTTGCTGTGGCAGTATCAGGCATCACTATGCAAGGAAGATCAAGCTCCTTGTAGTACTTACGTTTTCCATCTTCTGATTCAGCTTGAATTAGAAGACTATTTTCAGTTGCAGAAAGATCGATATCTTGCTTTGTTACGCCTGGAATTTCAGCGATAACACGAAGAACGCTTGTATCTTCTAATACATCGACTAATGGTTCTCTTTCATCAGATGGATGAACAGCAGATCCTTGAATTTTCCTAGGAGTGTTACCAAACCGTTCAATATGAGGTCTTCCATCTGGTCCTTTAGTCATCCTAAAACCCCAGACAAATCCTGGAAATTCAGAACCATCGCTAAAAGGTCCAGAAACACTAAACCTTCTGAAAAGATCCTCAAGAAAATAGTCCATATTTTCAAATATATTTTCGAAATTAAAAGCTCCTCCGAATTGATTCATGAAATAATTCATAATATCATCGAATGGGCTTTCGTCACGACGTCTCCGCCTTCTAGGAAAATTATCATCCTCATCATATTCATCTTTATTTGGATCAGACAACTTTTAATTCACTATCCTTTAAAATCAATCTAATAAAAGCTAAATGCGTTCTATTTTTAAACTTAAAGATTTTATACACATCAAATATAATTATTCATAACTAGTATATAAATTTTCTTTTCCCTAAATATCCTTTTTAAATCAAAAATGTTTTTTAAAGGTATAGTCATTATTGTTCTGAGAGGACGATTATTAATGAGTACGCCAAAATCAGCAGAAGAAATTCGAAAACTTGAACTAAGTCTTGAAGAATTAATACCAAAATTCACAGGACGCTTACAACTAATTAGAGAAGATTTAAAGTCTCTTATTAATGATATTGACAATTTAAAAAATTATATCGGGAAACGGCGTCAACAATTAAATGAATATACACGAGAAATTTCGGATCTGACAAATGATCTTGAGACATTCAAAATTGAAATTGATCAGATTCAAAAAGAAAAAGAAAATTTACAGAAGGAACTAGATAATGTTAATACAGAAAATTCTTCTCTCCAAACGAAATTAACTAAAAATAAAACTGATCTTGAAACACTGATTAAAGAAAATAATGGTTTAAATGAAACTTTAAAATCCTTGGAAAAAGATTTAACAATGATTGAAACTATTAATAACGAATTAAGGCCTAAATACGAGGCTAGAATGAAATTAGTAACTCAAGAATTTGAAAAACTTACAAATGAAAAGAATTTAATCACTAATAAATTTGAAGCTATTCGTATTCTTTGTCGAAAAGATTACATTCAAAGCCCTGAGGTAGGATTAATTAAATTTTTAGCGATGAAACCAAGTTCAACCTCAAAACTTACAGAAATAAAGGCAGCTTTAGGTATTGATGAAACTACTTTGAAAAGGGTTTTAAGTGGACTAGAAAAACGAAAAGTACTTGATTTTAATGAAGCGAAAGATGAAATTACCATATTGACTAAAATCGATCTTTTTAGGTTGGAGGTTTAATTCAATGGATACTGATACGATACGTGAAAAATTCATTAGAAGTGGTGAATCGTTAGATCGGTTGGCAGATGATATAAAACAACTTATATTTTCAAGAGCACAAGAATTTCGTGAATCTAGAGACTACTTGGAAACTTTAATCAAAGAAAAAGAAACAGTTGATAATCAGATCACAGAACAGGAAGTAAAGATAGCTTCGCATCAAGAAGAAATCAGTACACTCGCCAATTCGAAAGATGATATAATTACCAAAAGAAATGTAACATTAGAAGAAATAAATCAAAAGAAAAATCAAATAGAAGAAAAAAAATTTCAATTACAAGAAATAGAAGAAAAAATGAAACAAAGTCTTTCTGAAAATGAATTAATAAATACAAAAATATCGAAAAAAAGAACCCGTGTTTCTTCATTAACTCAAGAAAATTCTGAATTCGAGAAAAAACTCAATCAAGAATTAGAGGAGAAAAAAGAAATAACTACAAGGCTTCGTGTTGAAATTAACGAGTTAAAAGAAGCAAATTCCGTTATTTCGTATTTATTAGAAGAATCAGCTGAAGACATACCAGAAGTAGACATCTTAGCTATAGTTATGTATCTTGGTAGAACTTCCATAGATGGGCTAAAAGAAGCTTTAAAAGATCACATATCTCCAGTTATAATCACACGAACCTTGGGGCGAATGACAGAAAAAGGATTGCTTGATCAAGATGAAAACACAAACCAAATAACAATAAGATAAAAATTAATTTTATAAATTAATTAGGGAAAAAAATGGAATTTAAATTAACTTCAGAAGACTGGTTATTTTATAAAAAACTAAAATCAGGAAAATCACAATGTCTTGTATGTCCTAGGTATTGTGCCTTATTAGAAAATGAGATTGGCTGGTGTGGTGCACGGTGGAATCAAAATGGTGAGATAAAACCTAGAACTTATGGGTTAATATCATCTCTAGCAGTCGATCCCATTGAAAAAAAGCCACTTTATCATTTTCTTCCTGGAACTGGAATATTATCATTCGGTTCTCATGGATGTAACATGGAGTGTTTGAACTGTCAGAATTACTCCATTTCAATGGAAAGATCTGTATCAAGATTACAAAAAAAGGATCCAAGCGATATCATAAAAATTGCTCAGTCAAAAAAGGTTCCTTCCATTGCATCCACCTATAATGAACCTATGATAGCATTTGAGTACATTAGAGATATAGCGAATTTAGCTGATGAGAAAAATTTGAAGATGGTTGTAGTTGACAATGGGTATATAAATAAGGATCTAGCCTTAAAATTAGGCCCGTTACTTGATGCAGCTAATATCGATATTAAAGGATTTTCCGATGAGTTTTACAAAGAAATTTGTGGAGCCACAAATTGGAAAGCAATTTTAACCACATGTTCCATTTTTAAAGAGTTAAATGTGCATTTAGAAATTACGAATTTAATTATTCCAACAAAAAATGATTCGGATATGATGATTGAAGAACTGTGTACTTGGATATTTGAAAATTTAGGCCCAAACACACCAATCCATTTTTCTCGCTTTCATCCTGACTATAAACTCCTTAATTTACCATTGACTCCTTTAAATACACTCGAAAAAGCATATAAAATTGCTAAAGATGTTGGTTTAAATTATATATACCTCGGAAATGTCCGAACTCCCCTAGGTTCCAATACTTTTTGCCATATTTGTAATAATCCATTGATTATAAGGGAAGGATACCATACGGAAATAGTAGGACTTAGTCTTGATGGCATATGTCAATCGTGTGGAACAGATATTCCAATTATTCTCTAAGGATGACAATTGATCATTCAAGTGAATATTCTAACTCTACGACATTATTTTCTTTTAAAGTGAATATTCTCATTTTCTCTAAAGCCCAAATTCCACCAATAATCCAAATATAAGGATATGGCCAATTATACATAAAGGAAATATCTTTTTTTGATGGATATAGTTGAGAATCCAGAGGATGAGTATGAAAAAACCCAACTAACTCCTCTCCCATTGATTCAAATGATTTAATCTCTTGAATTAGTTCAAATGGATCAATAGAGAAACTAGTAGAAGAATTGTCAATGTTTGATACATGCTTTACATTTCGTATAAAAATAAAATTGTTATCTCTAACTCCAAATAACAAAGCTACTTCTTCTATATCATCTTCAACCATTAAAATTGAATTAATCTCATTTTGTGATAAAGAACTGAGTTTTATTTTGAGACTCACAGATAATCCTCATTTATTTTTCTATTAAAGTTAAATTTAAGGATATTGGGGTAAAATTTCGTGTGAGGACAAAATATTAATGTCAGTTTCAATATTAGTTATAGAAGAAGAAAACTTTTCCTGCGATTCGGGTTCTCCATGCATCGCGAATACTTTACTTGCTGAAGTATATCTAACCATTTGAATCAAACCTTCTAAAGATGAATGCCCTGAAAACTCAAATTGTTGGACTTCAAGTGAAAGATTTACGCGAAATGGTTTCCCAAGATGATCAATTAACACTAAATCAGTCTGTCCAGAAATTACATCAGAGCCTATGGTTCCTAAAACTTGGTACCCAACAATGTATAGACCATTTTTCTGGTCAGAGCCGTTCAAACGTAAATAATCGTAAACAGGACCTCCTTCCAGCATGCCAGAAGTTGTGAGGATTATACTTGAATTTTCTTGGTTAGAAAGCATTTCTCTTTTCTTCATTCTACCTCCAGAAGTAGGAACCTCATCGATGGAGCGAATTCCTTCATGTTCAAAAGGTGAACGAAATCCTTTTTCCTTTAGATCCAATAAAACTCTAGGAGACACCCATTTTTCATCTAAATATTTATTATAAACTGAATTCATTTCAAGAATCATTCCATCAATATACACTGGAAATTTCCTTAGAAATGAATCAAAATCACTAGATAAATAAGATTGTATTTCTTGAGATCTTCCCAAAGCAAAAGAAGGAATTATGGCCTTACCTCCACGACTGTAACATTTTAAAAGCGATTTTGTTAATTGTGAGGTCATTTCTTTTCTACTGTTTATTTTTCGATTTGCATTAGTTGTTTCAATCAACAAAATATCAATTGGCTCCTCAGGGTCGGGGAAAACTATTGGATCATGAAATGGTGTCTTTGCATTATTGAAATCACCTGAATACAAAATCCTAGTCCCCTCCCAATCTAACAAAATACATGCGCTACCTAGGATATGACTTGCATCTAAAAGCTCACAGGTGACTCCATTATCAATCTTGAATTTTTTTGAATAATCATGCTGTTTCATTTTACGCATGGCTGTTTTAAGGTTTGAATAATTAAAATGGTTTGACCCTTCAATTTTTAAATGATCTTTCCAAAGTATATTTACTAAATCTTTCGTTGGATAGGTCAGGTGTGTTAAACCGTTATATCCTGCACGATAAAGTGCAGGAATATATGCTGAATGATCTACATGGGCATGAGATAATATAACTGCAGTAGTTTCAGAAGCATAATCATCAACATGACTAGGACCAGTGGAAAGAAGACCAGTTCTTCGAGGGTGTAATTGAATTCCTGCATCGAGAATCACTTGTCTATCATAATCAGAAATCATTACACATGATTTTCCGATAGATTCCGAAGCGCCAAAAAATCGAATTTCAAGCATTTTTATCAATTAAGCTGCAATATTATTATCGAAATTTGTATTTTTTCTATTTAGGTTATAAATTATTGATTTAAAGTAAAAATAATCCTTGCAAATATTAGAAAAATTTTTGGTTCATTAATTTATGTTCTAATTTGTGGCTTTAATAAAAAAAAATCAAATCAAATATATGATTGTTCCAGTCATTGGTTCCAATTTGTAAAAATCTTTAAAGATAAATATATTAGTAGAAAAAGTGAAATTAAATGTCATCAGAATTACAGGAATTTGCAATTTCAGGGATTATTCTAGGTCTTATTCTTACCTTTATTGGATCATTTCTTAATTTATCGCCTTTATATGATTTAGGCCTTATAATATTTGGGATATCTATATCTATATTGATTTTATTGTGGTTAATTGGAGGAGGAGGAGTAGAAGTAATAAACTGGTTACCTATAATTTTGATCATCTCAATTACCCTCATCCTCGGAGGTGATTTTGTCTCTCAATCATCAGAAACACAAATATTCACATGGCCATTGATTATAATTATATTCATTATTATTTCGGGCTTTTTTACATCACAAGGAGGGGATTTAAGTATTATCGTACCTTTTATTCCAGTACTTTTGGGATTATTCTTAATTGGATTAGTCGGTGGAGAGATTTTATGGCAAGATCCCTTAAGAGGGATTGCTTATGGATTTGGATCTATAAGTGTCTTCTTTATTTTAATTTGGACACGGATTAGGAAAACTCAACAAATTCCCCCAATAGTAGGGGAGGCTTCAGACATTATTGGGAAATTCGGAAAAGTAACATCAACTATTGAACCAGACAAAATCGGAAATGTCAAAATAGCAGGAGCAATTTGGAAAGCACGATCAAAAGTCCTTATAGAAGAGTCGGAAACAATAGAAGTTATAAATATTCTCCAAGAACAATTAATTCTTGAGGTTGTTCCAGCATATAAAAAATAACATCTATTAGGAACAAACCAAGAATTAACAATCTATATTAAAGAATGTTTGAGAAACTAATCTGGTAAAAAATAATCCGATTCCAGAAGAATTAAAACTCAGAGATTTTTAATAGCGTTTGATCGACAGAGGATTCTTTTATATACAAGGGCCGGTGGTCTAGCCCGGTATGACAATTGCCTCACACGCAATAGGTCGCCAGTTCAAATCTGG
>NZ_CDLCQJ010000056.1:0-11247 GCF_975850365.1 Candidatus Hodarchaeum mangrovi
CATAATTTTGTATTGATTTTTCATGGCTACTTCGACAATAGGAGATGGTGATTTGATAGACTCAAGCATTAGTTGAGTAATAGCAACTATTGCTCCGGCAAAAAGAATTGCATCAATTTTATGGATATCTTCTTTAAAATCATAGGTAAATAATGGAATTCCATTTAAATCAGTAACCATTATTTTATCTGCACGTTGTCTTTTGAATAAACTTGGATAATTGAATCCATGGAATGAAAAATAATAGAATAATAAACCAATTAGGTTAAAAGCTCGAATTAGTGTTCTAATAAAAATATTCGGAGGAATCGAATAGAAAAGCAAAATAATGGTGAAAATCCAAGGAATGAAGAAAATAATCAGATTCCCTATTATTAATAATTTTAGTTGTCTCTCTTGAGTAATCCATACATCCTTATACCCATTCCAGAAGCTTATGGTTACGACCATGCCCATAATACCATTCAAGGTTAACATCAACATTTCAAGGGTGTAATCTGTCGCTATTCGGTACATATTTAGCTGATCTGACCAAATTGGTATTAAATTACTGATAACGATTAGAGTACTAATGACTGTGGCTACTATCGTGACTAAAAATTGGTCACGTGTTAATATTGAATCATACTCAAACTTCTCAGAAAACAGAAAGAAAATGTATGTGATAAAGAGTGTAGAAAGAAGGTAAACTTTACTAAATCCAATAAAAAGACCCCTATCATTCTGAGGAGCAAAAATACTAAAAAATATTGCAAAGTCTCTAAAAAGGAGAAATGTAAAGATCAATAAGAGGAATATTAACGTTTTAGGATATCTTTGTCTAACTAAAGCTTTAGAAATACGATAAATAAAAAATATCTCAAATATTATTTCAATAAAAATTATGATAAGGCTAATAAATACTTCATTTGCCAGATAGACCATTTTCTCAGACTCTATAGCTATTCTATTCGTATATACTATCTAAATGGATTTATGTTATTCAATTGACTCAATTTATTTTTAACTTAAATCAGTTAAAGTTTGAGATATACTTATCCAAACAGATCTTTAAAAATTTAAAATGGATAATTATAAGTTTTTACTTCCTGAAAATAACCCTTTTGGTAGATAATTATGTTACAAAAAGAAGAAGTATCACCTGAGGCAGGATTAATGACCTTTCCTGGATTTCCTGTTGTATTAGTTTGTGTGGACAAAAATATCATAACTATTGCAGCAGTAAGTTTCTTTTCCTTTGTTAAGCCTATGGTAATGATTGGTATAGTACCTTCAAGATATTCCTTTGAATTAATCAAAAAAACTCAAGATTTTTCCCTCAATCTTCCTACTACTGAACTTCTTCCTGCAATAAAGTACTGTGGATCTCACTCAGGACGAGATTGTGATAAATTTGCTGAAACAGGATTAACACCGGTTCCTGGAAAAAAAATAACCTCTGTTTTCATTGAAGAATGCCCAGTTAGTCTTGAATGTAAAGTAATTAATGAAATTAACCAAGGAGGAACTCATATCTGGTTTATCGGAGAAATTGTTACTAGTTATGTCCGAAAAGATTATTCTCGACAGCAGGCAATTCTCTACTGGCCAAGGGAATATAGGACAGTTGGTAATATTTTAAAATGAAAAAAATTAATTTTTCCTTTTTCTCTTGGTTCTCCTAGTATAGAGTTTCTTACTCAATATCAATGTTAAAAGTGCTACTTGTAATGGTATTAGCGAAAAATTAGAGGATTTTTGACTTATAGTTTTAGAGGTACTTTGAGTCAGAGGATCACTGATTCCATTTAATAAAATCATTCTTCCATATGGTTCAAGTAAGAGATTAATAGATTTATTCTCATCTACTATATATGTGGTGTTATTATTAAGGAGATCTACTAATACATCACCTACTTGGATCTCATGAAAGGTTGATAAATTTAGTAAATAAGCTAAACGATTTTTATTCCTATTAAAAATACCCACTGTTGCACTTTGGGACGTAGAGGATAATTCACGTCCAAACGATAAAACTCCTTCAACTTGATCTTCTATAGAAAAAAATGAACCTCGTTGAAAAACCTTATAGTTCTTCCTTATTTGAATTAGATCCTTGTAATTCTTTAGCATTGTTTGATTTTCTGATCCCCATGGAAAAGGTCGTCTGCTATCAGGATCCCTTACACCAGGTAATCCAATTTCATCGCCATAGTAAATAACTGGAACTCCTGGAACAAAGAATTGTAATGCTGCAGCTAACAAAACACGATCGTTTATTTCTTCTAATTCTGTAAGTATTCGAGCAGTATCATGATTTCCTAGATTTGTCCAGAGAGAGTGATAAGCTTCTGGGGGATAAAAATCTTGGAATGATACTAGTTTATTGATATAAGTGTTATCTGTATACCCTACATTAGTTCCTCGGATCCAAATTATTGTATTATCTCTGAACAGCATATTTTGCACTCCATCATTCATGGTTCCAGTAAGCCAAGTGTTTGCTCTATCCCAAACTTCACCAATAATAATATTATCAGATTTATCTACCTTGACACGATCTCGAATCAGTTTATTGACGACTCTGGAACCTGTACCATCGTCATAATCGGGATTAACATCAAGCCTAAATCCATCAACACCATGATTAGCCCAAAATGTGAACAAAGAATTAGCTCCAGTAATTAATTCAGTAGCAATATTCATTGTCTGATCATATTTCAAAGTAGGAATATTGTAGAAACCCCACCAAGCATCATAGTCATGATTACGGGTATAAAAGCGGAACCAATTGTTAAAGAGAGAAGTTACACCTTCATATGCTCCTTTTACGTATGGGTAAGGATCAGGAACTTGAAAAGCAGTTGGAAGAAGAAGATCTCCCACGTCCATGTTTTCAAATCGCTGAAAGTATATTGATTGAGCAGATACATGATTAATCACAACATCATAGATGATTTTTATCCCATTTAATTCGAGAGTTGACTCCAGTTCATCAAAAATTTTCAAAGAGGCTGTGATATTATTTCTTACAATTCCATTCTCACGAGCAGCAATCGACCCATAATAGGGATCTACTGATTTATAATTATCTACAGAATAACCATGATTGTCAGGTGATTCCGTAAAAGGATTTAACCATATAAAACCAATACCAAGGTCCTTAAGGTAATCAATTTTATTAAACACACCCTTAAGATCTCCACCAAAAAAATCGTTACCTCCAGTTGGTAATTCTGTCCAATCTCGTTTAATAGCAAACACTCGTTGTGCATCCTCTGAAGTAAAGGATCCATCTCCATTGCTATCCCACTCAAACCATGTGATATCTCCACTTGAGCCATCTCCTATAGCATCATTACTTAAATCTCCATTGAAAAATCGATCGAGAAAAATTTGGTACCCCACTGTTTGTTTATGCCAGTCTGGAGTAGTGAATCCTGGATCGTAGAATACTATACCAAAATCTCGTCCAGAATTATAGGAAGCATACATTTTGCCTACTCCACCATCTAATCCCTCATCATCGGAATAATAGTCAGTTTCGGTGCCATCAGTTAGAAAAAAGGAATAAAAGTAATCACTCGGTTGTAGAGGAGATAAAATCGTACCTTCCCAAAAATCATATTCTGATGTTGAAGCAATTTTTGTCATCTCACGAAATCCTTCGACTCCAGCTTCACCATCCCAATAGCGGATCTGGACTCGTGTAAGATCATTTATTGCTGAACGAATCCTTAATATGACATTTTGCCCTACCCTCACCGCCCCACTTTTATTCCACCCATCTGTTGTAGCCCAACCTGGACTTCGATAATATCCTTCACGAGTGTTATGATAAATTAAATCCCATTCTATATTATTATCGAAATTATAAGTTGGTTGAATTATCTTAGAAATTGAATCCTCCACTATATAATTATTCTTAAGGGTAGAATTACTAGAATTTAATGAAATAATTAAAAGAAGAATTATTAATCCACAGAGAGCAGGTTTTACAGCCATGCTATTGATCACCATTATTTTCTTACCAGAACCAATGTATTAAGTTTGATAAACACAGTTTTTTTTATTCTTTATCAAGTATTTTTAGTAGAACTTTTAAGACTAAATTAAAAGAACATAATTGGTTGCAAGTTATAGTGGGGTCATGAATATAACATATTATGTTGTTGTGATTGACCCATTCCATGCAACCACACATTTTTTTTTTCCTAATTCCTTCTTCGATAACCAATTTCTTTTTTCAACTTATTGTCGGAGAATTTCTCTGGATAGTTTTATGAAATCCGGGACTTAATGTGAGCATGAGGGTGACACATTGGTTTCAAATGAATATCTTTTCAAAATTTGTGCTATTGGATCACCCTCTTCACCAAAGACTTCTTTAATTAGAAGATATGCTGAGAATAAATTTGACAAGAATTATCTTCCAACTTTAGGAGTAGATATAACTACAAAGAAAATTACAATTGATAACAATAATATTAAATTGATCCTTGTAGATACTGCTGGCCAGGAATTTTTCGGAAAGTTACGTCCAAGTTACTATCGAGGAGCTTCTGCTTGCATGATCTTTTTTTTAATAGAAGATAAACAAAGCATTGCAGCAATTCCGAATTGGATAATGGAATTTCGGAAACATGTACCCTCCAAAGATATTCCTATCCTGCTGTTGGGAATAAAAAATTATCCTCAAAAAACCCAGAAAGTAACCAAATTATCTGATAAAAACACAGTTCGCCCACAGAAGGGGAAATTGAGTCCTATTCTTCATTTTATTTTACGAAAAAGATCAAATTTCAGATTAAAAAAGACAAAAAACCATAAGCCAGAGACAAAAGTTTTGGAAAAGAGCAGTGTTTCGTCAAAGGAAGGATATCATTATGCATATCTACATAATATGGATTATTGTGAGATTGATTTTGAAGATCCTTCTTCTTCCCAAGGACTGGAGAACTGTTTTATTCGACTTACTAATAAATTTCTACAATCACATCGCTAAAAGATCCAAGATTTCAAGATTTGTTTGGATGATCTACTCCCAAGGTAAATTAAGTCCTGAGATGAGGAAGTTAATTTCGCCATACTAGTATTTTGTTCCACGATACTAGCTATAACTTCCTCAGAAGAGGCAAAAAATTCTTCTGACTCAGTAACAAAATTCTTGAATGTTTCTTGGATCGTATCTACTGAATTATTAATCTTTTTTACTATTCCATTCACAGTTGTGTTTATAATCTATGAATTCTGTTTTGTTCCTTCTGCTAACCATCGAGTATTATCAACGACGACTAGAAATTCCTTAAACGTTAATGAATCAATCATAACATTTATTAACTTTTATCAATTAAATTTCGAATTGCTTTTTATGCAACATCTTAAGATCCATGCTATCCTTGTTTGACTTGCCTCAATTTTCATTCTATCAGGTTGTACCGATATTTTTGGACAGCATGGGAATTTTCCCACCTTTTATGGATGGGAAATGACTAAAATCCCAAAAATTCCACCCTCTACTGATCTTTTCATAAAATATCTTATAATCAAGCAACTTCTTTTCCAGCAGTATATGAAGGATTACTTGAACTCTCAACTAATAGTTCTGCTGTGAATTATAACAAATTTGATATAGCATACTAAGAATGGGAGCAACTACGGTACCAATTAAGCACATTCCTAGTTAATATAACTGATTCTACTCATTTTTATATTGATTTGAGGATTTAATAGTAGAATCATAGTTTTATTGACATAGCCAAAATTGTGAGATCTAATTTTATTATAGACTTGATGAGAGATTGATTTCACTACCTAACTAGATACTTTTTAAGTCACAAAAACTATATTTCGTTAATGAGTAAAGGTCCTCATTCTCGGAGGAAATTACAGTTCCTGTCTGTAAAAAGTGTCATAATTATGTCATGAAATTAGATGAGCGAAATCCATGTCCACATTGCGGAAATAAAGAAGCCCTGACCAAAAAAAATATTGAAGTTAAACCAGTTATTCCAGTCGATCTACAGCATGATTTTTCAAAAGGCATAAATCCTCAGGATGCCCCCTTTGATAAAAACGCTGAATTTTTTGACTCTAATTTTCCCCAAATCCCTGATTTCTTTGGTTACCTCAGTGAATTAGGAATCAAACCGAAGAAAGTATCTCAGAACTTGCCTTTAGAACCCTTATTTCCCCCTCTTGAAGGTGTTTCACTTGATCCTGCTTCACTTAAAGTCTATTTTCAATTAAGCATTGAATTTCAGATTATCCTAGATAAAGCACCAAATTATCAAGAAGGAGCTTTAAGGTGGAATATGATTCTCCCTGATCGTCTACAGGAATACGGATTAACAGAGGACGCTTGGAATAAAATCAGCAGTTTAGGGGATTCTGACCCCCTAATCCAACAACGGCTCTCTCTTCTAATGAAGCGTGTTTTTGGATAATTCCTTTTTAATTAGGAAATAATTTTATGAGATAACAAAATAATAGAAGTATATACCTTTTTTTATAGTTGTTGTTCATTCAATGGCTGAAAGCTCTGATATAAATGTATATTATTATGGTTTATGTGAAGCTACTCATCCAGTTCTAAAAAAGGGGATCACTTGCCCTAATTGTGGGCGTAAATACTGCTTGGATTCAATTAATGCATCAATAGATGCTGGACTTGACCAGTGCTCTTTTTGTAAAACTAGTTTTTCCTATTTTCCAGATATAAATTTGGATTCTTCAACTGCACGGTTTTGTCCAACCTGTGGAAGGAAAAATATTCATAAAGGAAAATTCTGTTCCAATTGCGGAAATAGCTTAACACAAGAAAATGTCTCTCCACCATCTTACTCTCCTACTCCTTCCACACAAACTAGCCCTAGTAGGGAAATTCGACCTCTGTATAGAACACCAACTCCTTATCAAACAATCTATCCAATTTCGGAAAAAAACCGATTGGTTGCTCTTCTCCTTTGCTTCTTCTTAGGATTTTTTGGTGTTCATCGATTTTATCTGGGAAAAGTTTTTCAGGATTAATTTATCTCGTAACATTTGGCTTTTTTGGTCTAGGTTGGCTAATTGATTTATTACAGATTCTATTTGGTAGTATGCGAGATCATATGGGGTATTTTGTAAAAAAATGGTAAAGTGAATTGATCATGGTTAAAGTACTGGTTGTTAAAACAAAAAGTCGCATTGATGGTATGAAAAAAATTTTTCAATATTATACAGATACTTTTCGTACTTTTCAGAATAAAACTATAATTATAAAACCCAATTTTAATACAGCTGATCCACCTCCAGCATCAACCGATATAACTATTATTAGAGAATTAATTTCTCATCTAATATCGGTGGGAGCAAAAAAAGTGATAGTAATGGAAAGATCAGGTCCGGCAAATACCCATCAAACAATGGTAATTAAAGGATTGTATACATTACAAGAAGAATTAGGGAATTTCGATATTATTGACCTTTCACAACCTCAAACTCATTGGATTCCTTATAATTCTGACGATTTGCATTGGAAAAAAGGTTTTCTTTACCCTAAATTATTAGAAACAGCGGATGCCATTATTACTCTTCCATGTCTTAAAACCCATCAATTTGGGGGACATTTCACTCTCTCCTTGAAGATTTCTGTAGGTTTAGTGCCGCGAGATGGTTATAATTATATGAGTGAACTTCATTCATCTCCTCATATCCGGAAAATGATCGCAGAAATCAATCAAATTTATAATCCTTCTCTAATAATTTTAGATGGAGTTGATGCGTTTGTGACTGGAGGTCCAGCTAAAGGATCGCTTAAGAATGCACAAGTAATGTTAGCAAGTACTGATAGAATAGCCATCGATTCTATTGGAGTAGCTATTCTCAGAGAATTAGGAACAACTCCCGAGGTATCTAAAGGATCTATTCTCGATCAAGAACAAATCGCTCGAGCTATTGAATTATCTTTAGGTATTAAGAGCTTAGAGAAAATAGATTTAGTGGGTTATGATGAGTACAGCCAGAATTATATTGAAAAAATCAAAAAATTGTTAAATTAGGTAGAATATTATTTAACTATCAAAAAGCTCATCTAATTCTTCAATCGCATTTTTAAGAGAATATTTTCGAAACGTTTCAGGCCCCTGCTCAGTTTGACATACTACTATCTTTTCTGTGATGTTTTCAAGCTGTTTTTCCTGTATATCTTGACAATTAGCATTATGAGAAGAAGTAGGTGGGTTTTTCATACATATATCTCACTTAAACGTCATAAGCTTCAAATTAATCACTCCTAATTGAACGAGCTATATAAATTTTTCTTCTTTCAGATGGAAAATAATTCTCTAGAATTTTGTCGGAGATATTTTATTTTTTAAAAAATTTAACAATTTTAATTAAGATGGATTATCTAAAAATTTTTATGGAAAACCTTCTAATCTTTATGAATAGTAACAAATTGGCTATTCTCTCCTTTATATGCAATACTATAACATTAAATGCATATAAAATTAGTCACATGACTTAAGGTCTGGTTAGTGAAAAAAAGGCTGTTAAATCATGTATTAAAAACTAAATTAATGAATTATTGTTTTGATAACTCAGCTGTAGATTTATAACTTAATCAATGCCTAATTTGATCATAAGACAGAATGGTGGGTTAACTAGTCGGTCTTAATTAGTCGTATATAACCCACTAGGAAATATGGCTATAAAGCTTCCCCTTACGACTCATTCTGTCCAACTCCACTTCTTTCACCCTTTGGGAAGGAGAACCTTTTTCTTAAATATCCTTAAGAATGTAAATTTTTTTTTATCAGATTTTTTACCTTTCAATTATACACTTAATTTTTTGATATAGCTATAGAAATTGCAATAAAGTCAAATTTAAAGACCAATTCACTAATTGGGTTTAATTTAATAAAACATCCATTTTTACCAATCGTAGGATATGGATCAGCTTATTTTTGCTCTTTTTCCCTAAGTTTTGGTTTTCTAAGTCCATCAACAAGATGATAAAAAGCTAGAATAGGATGCTTATAACTCATCTTCGGCCCAGAATGTCGCATTACCTCTCGGATTCTTTCCCTCATTTCAGGTTTATAGCAATGGATTGGACATTTATTGCATGTTGTTTTATTTACTCCATATGGACATTTATCTAAACGAATGTTGGCATAAATCTTTAATTCAATACATTCTTCACACAAATTATCCTTTGTATTGTGTTTATCATTACAATAAATCTGGATCATAATGTCTATTGTTTTTCGTTCACGGACCATTCGTTTATTTTCTTGGATTAATGACATGGCAACATTACTCCATAAAACTGAAAATCCAAGCTTTAGAACGAGATATTTAATAATTCGGAAATTTTTTCATATATATATGCGAAAGAAAGATCTTCAAATTTATTCTCCTTTCTTTGAGGATGAATTTCCGTCAAATACACAACTTCTTTTAGTTTAAAGGAAGGAGGTTAGAAATAATAAGTGTACTAGATACTGATGTTCACGATTTTATACTTAATGAGAAAATTTAGAAGTTATTGGTACACTTTTACTTTAAATTGTTGCAATAGAATGGTTATGTATTTTAAAAGACATCTCTGGCTTAAGGATGGATTTTTAGAATTGGAAATATACCTTTTTTCTACATGAATCTATTAATCTTCCTCATTTTAAAGGAGAATCTAAATTACTTTACTTAGACAGATTAAATGAAGTTAGAATAAAAATGATATAAAAATTAAACGTGATCCCTGATTTTGATAAGCTTTTTATTTCTGAAAATGATAGTTATTCAATAAAGTGGATTCTTCTTTATCTTATTGAGTATGACTCTACTCATTGGTCAAATTTCTTTATTAACTCACTTAAATCAGCTCTCATGAAAATTAATCTTTTTACCATAAATGGGGGTAGATCAATCCCGAGCCAGTTCCAAAGAGAATTATTTCTTCACTCTTATCTAGAAATTTATTTTCTAATAGATAATCTAATGATGCATAAGTAGCTGCTGCTTCTGGAGCTTGTAGAATTCCTTCATCTTTTGCTAGGATATTCATTGCTCTTATTATCTCTGCATCAGTAACTTTAACCACAGTTCCTCCCGAGTCATAGATTGCTCTTAAGATCAAATAATCACCGAATGCCTTTGGAACACGTAAACCTGGTGCAAGAGTAGAAGCGTTATCAAATTCTTCAGCTTTTGTCTGATTTTTTTGAAAAGCCTTCCAAATAGGAGCACATCCTTCAGTTTGAACTGAAACCATCCGAGGTCGTTTTGATCCTATCAATCCTAATCCTTCCATCTCATTAAAGGCTTTCCACATCCCCACAATTCCAGTTCCTCCTCCTGTAGGATAAATTATGACATCTGGGACTTCCCAATTATTTTGTTCTACAATCTCAAACGCCATTGTTTTCTTCCCCTCTACACGATATGGTTCTTTTAATGTTGAAACATCAAACCAATTTAATTCTATGCTTTTTTCATGAACTAGAGTAGCAGCAGTATTGATTAAACCATCTACTAAAGTAATATTTCCTCCAAACATACGTACCTCAGCTATTAACATTTCAGGGGTGTCAGAGGGCATAAAAATATGTGCTTCTGCGCCAACACATGCGCAATAAGCAGCTAGTGCTGCACCTGCATTTCCTGCAGTCGGGATAACAAATTTGGTTATCCCAAGCTCTTTTGCTTTAGAAACAGCAGCACATAAGCCTCTACTTTTAAAAGTCCCTGTTGGGTTTAATCCTTCATCCTTTAAAAAGAGTTTTTTCAGACTTTTGGCTGATCTTCTCAATTTAAGGAGTGGGGTCCATCCTTCACCCAATGTATACTGGTATTTAGGATTTATAACGGGCATTATTTCGCTAAATCGCCAAATGTTAAAACTTCTATTTTCGAGATTTAAAATATTCTCCTTCGCCTTTTCAAGCTCATATTCAGCAAAAAGGATTTTGCCACATCGTGGGCAAGTAGTAAAAATTTTTTGAGATTCGTATTTAGATTTACAAGCAGTACAACGTAAATTAGAAAGAAGAGATTTATTTAAAGGTCTTTTCATCACATTATCCCTTGTAATTCTCATAAGCTTTATGAAGTAAGGGCAATAAATCATATAGTTCAATTACCCCATTGTTAGGAGTAAAGAATTTTATACTTGTATTTAAAGGCCAAGTTTATATTTTCGCTTTGATTTGAGAATCAAATTTAGAAGTGGAGGAAATCGCTCTTTCAAGCACCCAAAAGACAATTTTTAGTATTAAAACCTTA
>NZ_CDLCQJ010000057.1:0-21253 GCF_975850365.1 Candidatus Hodarchaeum mangrovi
TAAATTCTTTTAAGACTGTTTATCCTTGGATAAATTGTGTTATTGATGTAAAATTTCAAGCATTAAACACTATTCCAAGTCTTTATTCCATTATACAGTCCTCATTAGTCCCTTGGGGAGAATTTAATAATCAATCTGGTAGAAAGTATGCAGTAGATTTAATTCCTATTTATGAGGAACTTTATTCAAATGCAGGGACTTTTCTTGAAGAAACTTATTATCAATTTTATACCGTTCACTTTAAAACGTTTGCTTTCATCTTTGATGACGCGTTGTTTGGTATCCCTGACAAAGCAAGACTGGAACCTAGTCTTTTAGGGGTAGCATTAAGAGATTCACTTGATTCTCCATTAACGATAATTAGTCATGATTATGAATACACTTTTGGTGACAACCGATCAAATCCCAAACCATTTCACGGATTAACACAGACATTAATCCATGAGCTTGGACATCAAATCGGATTAATGCATACATTTCAATTCGGGAGTGTAGGTAATTTTATTGATGATGTAATGTCTTATTATACGCATTCCTCCCAGTTCAGTATATTTTCTATTGATAACATTCAACGGGGCCAAATAGATATTCTACTCAAAGCTTCTCGTTCAATTATCAATCAAGCTATTGTTTCAGCTAAAGATAAAATATATAATAAAGACTTACAAAATCTATTTAATTCATATAATGCTTCTTATTTTGCAGTTTTAACGAAATATCAAGAAATGAACTACAGAGAAGCTTACTCACTTGTTAGAAAACTTCACACATCACTTCTTAGCTTTGATACCAGTTTAAATCAAATTAAAGATAAAGGAAAATATACTGATATGAATCCAACCTTTTTTGTAGGTATGCTTTTTTTTCTAGTTCTTACTGTTTATTATAGAGGAAAAATGCAAGTATTAAGCTTAAACCAACCAACTCGTGATTTGCTAGATAAAGAGATGGTGAAAAAAATCGAATTACGTTCCCGTGAAAGAGTAATTGCATCAAAACGAGCTGCATTAGAGAAAATTCCCTACCAGAATGATAAAACGAAAATGAAAAAAGAAAACTAATGGCTTAGAAGTCTATCTGGAATTTTTTTAAATGTTATACGTAAATTTGGCTGATTAAGGTTTTGCACTAAAATAAATGATTATATAAAGAAGAAAAGTTTCTGTAATTACGAGAATCCTTACGAAGAATTTTAGATTTGTGGTTGAACTTTGAGAAATTAGAGATGGCCCGCTTAACTTTTACTAATAAGGAATTAGCTATTGCTGCACTCTTGACTTTAACATATCTCCTAACAGGATTTTCCTTAAACCCTCTAGTATGGCCTGATCAAATGATGAATCGTTTTGCTTTAACTGAAACAATTCAACCTGATAACCCAAAAATTATTGAATTAGACCAAAAATTTGAAGCATATCTTAATGCAAATTATGAATCTATTTCCTTATTATTAAAGACCAAAAATAACTTTATTATAGAAATCAAAGCGGTAGAAGCTTTCATTGATAGAATAATTCCATTTACAGATGATATAGCAAATTATATAACGTTGGATCATCGTGCTTCTGTTTCGGATGTCTTAGCCCGTGGTGATGATTGTGATGGAATTGCATTAGTTGCAGCTTCCTTATTGACTCGACGAGGATATGATAGCTATGTGGTTATCGGAAAATGGCATTCGTGGGTAGAAGTTCATCTAGATGAAAACATGATTATCAACATTTTAGATTCACAATTAAATGAAATTTCCCCATATTATGTTAAATTTAATCATGATCAAATCTATTATGAGGCACTTTCTTATTTGGAGGTGATCCTGCATAATTTTCTATTAATTCTCTTTCTTCTGAAGATAGGTATTATTACATTCACATTTATACGAAGCTATGACGCATTTCAATCGTTATATGCTACCGTTATTGCTTTAATTCTATCTCCAATCCCAGTTATGCTTGTTCTAGCTGCTATGAATGGGATCTAAGGGAAGAATTCAATCAGTAACATGAAAAAATCCTTTATCATCAATGATATAATTTGCTGATTAGTATAAAGGGTAAAGAAACAGGAATATTATCCAAATACCAAATGCAATTCCAATAGTGAATAAGCCTGTTAATATTAGTTTTTTTTCTCGTTCCGAAAATAGAGGTGGTGAGCTCGGAAAAGGTTTAACTGATTTTATATTGTTTTTTTTGATTCTTTCGTTTTTATATTGTGGTATGAACTTGGGTTTCTCGCTAGAGGATTCTGAATGACGATTAGGGGGTTTAAAAAATGTAATTATTAATCCTGTTGCTAAAGAAAGGGAGCCTAATAAAAAATTCAGGTTACTCATTGCTGTCGACAACAAGGTTAAGTACGGAATGTTTTCTTGTTCAATATCAATAAAAAGAAAAATACTTACAATTGATACTAAAAAACTAATCGTAGTTAATATTATACTCCATTTTATAATATCTGATATGATAGGTTCTATAGATCTTAACATAAGTTATTTATCACCCGTAATTGACTTAAGACCAGGATCTGGATGTTCTATAGTGGTTTGAAACTTAGTTAGTAATTTTAATCGTTCACGACGAGATGTTATTCCTTTCTTACCTAATAAATAATAGATTTCAACATAATATTCACATCGTGACAGAAGTCCTTCATAACTCGGTTGATAACGAGAAGGAATCTCAAAATTAATTTCTGTATCGGATAAGTCTGTATCGAAAGTCAATTGACAAATAGGTAAACTGTGGTTATCATCGTTGATAGTAATTCTATTTGCTGTGTAGGTTTCAATTTTCTTTAGAATTATACGTAATGGATTAATGGAGGTCAGATTCTGAGTTGAAATATTTAATCGGTTTTTTCGTCCAACCTGCAAGGGAGTGGAATAGCATATTGTTAATGTCCCACTTTGAATCGAAAGAATTTCTATTTTTTCTTCAATTTCGTAATCCCGATCTATAATGATCTGTTCTGTCTTTTTTTCACTTGATCCATCTTCAAAATTTAATAGAATCTCAAGAAAATACGATACTTTCCCATTATCCCCATAATATGATGGAATAGCATTTCTAGGGACTTCTAAACTCTCATTCCAATGAGCATCTTGAGTTGATATTTCATGGGTTTGTCTAAGAAACTCTATTTCTTCTTTTTGATGACGACTTGGTAAAATAAAACTCCATGCAGGGTGAAAACCTGTTTTACCAAATATTGATTGAATGGTAAATTCAGTTTTTTCCTTTCCGATGAGAGCAATTGTTCCCTCTTGAAGTGGAGCTTTTGTGGCGGAGAAATTAATTGACACATCTATCATTTCGCCTTGTCGAAATACTTTCTTAGGTAGTTCAATCTCCAATTTTCTCACGACCGACAATTAATTAGTTATATTCGCTAAAATCTCTGCTCGTGCAATCCTTAAAGTTTCTAAATTATAGTCAGACTCTATTCGAGTAAGATGATACAAGAAACCTCTTGTAATTTCCTGCATCGCACGCAACAGAGTGTAGGACCAAAGATCCATATGTCGTCTACCTCGAAATAGGGTGCTTTCAACTATTAACTGATTAAGAAAATCAATTATTGATTCCTGTTGAGTTCTTGGAATTTTTCGGAAAATGAGTTCTCCTCGTCTATTAGTATTAAATATTATGAGGGAAATTTTACTTTTTTTAATTTGATGGGCAATTGCAAGACAATCAAGAATTGCCATGGAATATGCTCTATCTTTTAATTCTTTTAATGGAGTATTACGAGTTACTCCTGTCCATGGATCTTTTAATAACGGTATGTTTGTTGCTCCATCAGTTATTAGAATAATCATAGGTATTGATTCATTTTTATTCCTTATTAAATCTAGTTTTATTAGTTCAACGGCTTTTTGAAGACCACCTGCGAGCGGAGTAGCTCCTGAAGCCTTTAAATTTTTTAATTTTCTTTTCACCAAGTTTAAATTAGAAGTCGGAGGTTGTATAATAACTCCTTGGGTTCCTTGTAAGACAACTATACCCACACGATCACGATATAAATATGCTTGACGACTTAACCAATTTACAGAGCTTGAAACAGCGTTTATTGTACTAACTATTGATTCTGAGAGGTCAAGAACAAAAATAATGGTAGCAGAAACTCGTGTGCAAAAAGTTTTTTCCTGAATGTCTTCTAATTTAATAATAAAACGGTTAGTAGAGCATGATGCCCTCTCACGATATTGACGCATAATTGTATTCCTTAGAGTAGCTAATAGATGAATATTTTTAGGATAATGAATAAATGGGTGAGATCCTATTACTCGACCTGATTGTAAGGAGGTTACACTTATTGCTCTCTTTCCCATTTTTGATCTTTTACGAGAATCAATTCGAGTTTTAAGAGTTGGGAGAGCATCAGCAATAATTCTAACTGATCTCAGTGAGGTATTATTAGGCGGTACTGTTAACTCAACTCCTTGAAAATTTTTTTTAGGTAAAAGATCGAGTTCAGCTAATCGATTGAGTAAATTTGTCCCATAGTCCTCTTGAGGGTTCAAGGATTCATTATCTAGTCTTTCAATAGGCGAAATATGTGTTCCTATTCCCTTATCATCTAATTTACGACTTGATTCCCCCTCTGAAGCACCAATATCTGCTGCACGATGAACTCGCCAATTTTTTCTCAAAGATTGTATAATATATCCAATGGTAAATAAAGAAACAAGGAAGATAATTAATTGAATCCAGAATTCTACTGGGAGGATAGAAATAAAATATGAAAAAATGAAGAAACTAATAATAAGAACTATTACCCCAAAAAGGCTAGCATATAGACGTTGTTTCTCCGTGAAAGAGATTAAACCCTGTCGACGCTTTAAACCAACAAATCGTAACAATTTGCCTTTTCTAGATCTATCCTCATCTAAATCAAGAATAACTTCCTTTTTAGACGGCTTTTTTTCCTCTTTTACGGATTTAATAATTTGGAAATGTTTCACGTGGGAAAATGAGGTTAAATCAGGTTTTTGTTCTACATTTTCATCTTCTTTAACTTTATATTCTTTCATTAACTTTCTACGTTTCTTCAAGTAGATTAAAAGAAGAAAGGTACCTAATCCCCACAATGATAATGCACTAAATAAGGAGATAAGTAAATCAGGTCTAGTAATTATTTGAGTAATGATAATTGATGAAAATAGAGCTGTCATGCATATTCCAAAAATTGAAGCAAACCATTCTAAAATAATTCGGATACGCTTAGGAGACTCTGCTCTCATTGGTGATGAAGAAAAGTTAGGATCTTTTTTTTCTCTAAGATCATGAGATACTCCTTTATTTATATTAATAATATCATTTTCAAAAGACTCTTTTCTTTCTGGTAATCTATGAGAAAGTACATAAGGAACAAGAAAATCTATATCTTCTCGTGCAACTTCATTGCGATTTAGTAAACATGCTAATGCTATAGCACCACGAGCTAGAGCTATATCTGCTCTATGTCCTTGAATTTCGCTTTGTTGACAAATAGTAGAAATATATTGAATATTTGATATAGGAAGATTAACCTCAGATAACATATTACGTGCTTGATTTATTGAATTATATAGATTATTTTTTTCTTTATACAAGTTAGGATCTTTCATGGGTTCTATATTCATATTTACAATATCTAAACGTTCTTGAAGTGTATTAAAATCTTTCATTTCGTAAACAAATGCAAATTTATCTAATACAGCGGTTGAAATTTCGTGAAAGCTACTATTTATGGAAATCAGTAAACAAAAATTACTCGATTGATTTATGGACAGATTAGATCTATGTACTATATTCTCTTTAGTTTTCCATACATTGATTATAGTATTGGCAATAGATTCGGAAAGTAAATGAAAATCATCTATAACAAGAAATCCATTATGCACTTTGGAGAAAATCCCTTCTCTGAATTTCAACTGGAGATTTAATGTACCAATAAGTGCATCGAAAGAAATGTTTGAAGGGATATCAATGATTGGTGCAAAGTTCTTATCCTCTCTATGCAAGGGAATTTGAAGATCTTTAAAGGCTTCTAAGAAACAAGATTTTCCAGTACCAGTACGACCCATAATTACCATTCCCCCTATTGAAGGGTCAATTGCAAGTAATAAAAGAAGAATTTTTAACGGCTCATTACCTTTGAGTCGGGAGAAAGTTTCGGAAGTAGTAACGCACTTTTCTACTCCAGAAAGACCGTCAGATAAGTTCATTTCAAATATCCAAGTTTTTTATATTTATACAAAGGTGCCCTCAACAAGAGGATTTTCACCTTTTCTAATAAAGAAAAATAATGAGGCTAATAAGAAACAATTGGCTGATGCAAGTAAAAAAGGATCTCTTTGAAAAATAATTAAGAAACTCAAAACACTGACAAACCAAAATACAGAAATCATTATTGCACGTTTGATCATCCATTTTAACAAATTTTTTTCCTCCTCATTTAACCCTTCATCAACTGTGAGCATTATCACAACATATCCAAAGTTGTATACAAAAATCATTAAACCTAGAAAGAGAATGACTAGTTGAACTGTTTCCATTAACACCACAATGGCAGAACTTATCGAAGCCTCAAATATTAAAATCCATATTCTGATAATCACGAATAAAAGTCCAAAAAAGGAGGAAATAACCACTCCCTTATTATTTGAAACCCAACTTGTATTTCTATTACCCATCAATGCCCTTGTAGGTTGCATAAATATTTGTTCACCACATTAAATTATTATTTTGACAATCCAAGATAATTTTTAAAGTATTTTCAAGTTAATTGATTCCAAGGGAGGATATAAGACTATTCCTGTTCTTTCTTTGACTAAATCAATGATTTCTTGATATAATGTGTGATAGTTCATTTCCAGCTGCTTAGTTTTACCAGGAAGAATGATTTCATTTTGCATAGCGATCTCTTCAGCTCTTTTATATCCAGCTGATGCATGACGTAAGACAGCTGACATTGGATCCCAAGTCAAAACACGAAAGATTTTCTCTTGGGACATAGGGGTTCCATCTGCTACACACACCTGTCCAGCATGGAGAGAGTATCCAACTCCTACACCACCCCCACCATGATAACTTGTCCATGTTGCCCCACACATAGTATTCCCTAGAAGATTCAGGACTGCATAATCACCAATTGCATCAGAGCCATCTAACATCCCTTCAGTTTCCCGATATGGACTAGCAACAGATCCTCCATCTAAATGATCACGACCTATGATAACTGGAGCTTTCAATTTACCATCAGCATATAATTTATTCAATAACATGCCAAAAGCAGCTCTTCCCTTATAACCAGCCCAAAAAACCCTTGCAGGAAGTCCTGATTCGAACGGAATGTATTTTGAGGCTAAATCAATCCAATTTATAAGCATAGGGTCATCATGAAAAAGCATTTTAGCATAATTATCAGTTAATCGGATATCATCAGGATCATTAGAGAGAGCGGCCCATCGAAAGGGTCCTTTTCCTTCACAAAACAAAGGACGAATGTATAATGGAACAAAACCTTTGAAATTAAAGGCATTCTTCACACCCATCTGATATGCTTGAGCTCTAATATTATTTCCATAATCAAATGTTTCTGCTCCTCTTTCCTGTAGAATTAACATCAAGTTCACATGTTTGGCAACTGTTTCATAAGATTTTTCTTTATATTTCTTTGGGTCAGTTTTTCTTAAAGACAGTGCTTCAGCATAATTCATCCCACATGGTACATAGCCATTTAGCATGTCATGTGCTGATGTTTGATCAGTTAAAACATGAGGGGTAATTTGATGATCTACAAGATACCCTAATAAATCAACAGCATTGCATAAAATACCAATAGATTGTGATTCACCTTTTTCTGCAAAATGCTTTGCTAATGCTACTCCTTTAGCTATTGAGTCTGTTTTAACATCTAAATAAGGAGTTCCTTTATCTCTTCCCTCATTATACATCCTATCTAAATTTTCAGGATTAATTTCAGCAACAAGGGCAATTTTTCCAGCCATTTTAATCGCTAAGGGTTGTGCTCCACTCATCAATCCCAATCCTGCAGTAACTATTAATAACTGCTCAAAAGAAGAAAATTTCTGATAATGAGTATGTGATTCAGCAGCTTTTATCGCTGCCATCATTGTTTCATATGTACCCTGTATAATTCCCTGTAAACCAATGAATATCCAACTACCAGCTGTCATTTGACCGTAAACAGTTAAACCTACGTCAACCATTTCCTGAAATGATTGAGTCCAATTAGGAACGATAATTGAATTGGTAATGACACAGCGGGGAGCCAGTGGATGGGTAAGCATCTTTCCATAAGGAACTCCAGATTGCATAAACAAAGTTTCATTAGGATTAAGTGATTTAATTAACTCAAGTGTATCATAAAAGGCCTTCCAGTTCCGTAAAGCTTTTCCACTCCCACCATAGATAAAAAGATGTTCCCAATCTTTACCATTATGGAGATTTGATATAATAGCCCGAATTATGCCTTCTGTTTGCCATCCAGCATTTGTATGGGGAACTAAAGCCTTCTCTCCAGAAGGAAGCGGGGGAATTTCCTTAGGTTTAAGATCCATGCGCAATAATTCATTTTCGGGAAGTTTTTCTTTTCCTGTTTGAATTTCTTGTAAACGAGTTTTTTCCATAAACGCCATCCCTGATAAAAATCTTCATGATATTAAAATAATTTTATTAAAATTCTTTTAGAGCAGTAACTATCTAAAGAGACGGTTTCTATAGCTCAGATACTAGTCAATCCCTAATGAACATTTTAAAGGATTGAAAATTGTATTCAATTACGATGAGATGATTATTTAGATTTTTGCTAAGACGGAAATTATAAATTTAGCGAACCAGATTTGAAAAAAAGTTTTGTTTTGAAAGTCCATATTTAATAAAGAAAACTACCTAAAATTCTAATAGAATATTAAAAATACTAAAATTAGACAATATTAAACTATTGAGAGGGTTTTTGAAGCTCAGATACTAATATATCCCGAATAACCATTTGAATAGGTTGTATAATACGTTGAACTGGTTGGGGACGGTTTTTAGGATTCCATTCACCACGACTCCAAGCTTCTTTTAAAGCATTTAAGGCCTCCAAGCAACTAACTTCAAAAGTACTAGCAAAAGTATCTCTTAATTTATCAGAAACCCCAGCTTCAATCATTAGACGTCCTACATCGGCAGCAGAGATCCTTGTATCAACAGGAAGATCCATCTTGTTCAACATGATCGCCATTTTGACCTCACGACTGTATAGTTTGTCACCAAGAATATCAAATAACTCCTTTAGGCTTACTTTATTCTCCTCCCAACGAGCTTTTTCAGAATCAATAACAACAATCATACCATGAAGACCGTTGATAACGATCTTCCGCATGGATTTGAACCGATCTTGACCAGGTGTAGTGAATAAATGATATTTAAACCCTTTACCTCCAGTTCCAAGACCGAAGGTAGCTTGGTCAAAACCAATAGTACGCTCAGTTGCTTTATCTTCGAGTTTCAAGAAATTATAGACAGATTCAGGATCTTCTTTCTTTTTTATGGCATGAAATAAACTTAACGCAGTGGTTTTTCCCGCTAAAGTAGGCCCCCAGAAAACAATTTTAATACCCTGCTGCGATTCTTCAAAAACTAATTCTTCTTGACTCAATGATGAAAAACAACCCTTAAACTAGATAGGATAGAGATAGGTAAAGAGGAGTGATCCTAGGAGAACCATGCTGTGGAAACAGAGGGTCTATCGAACACGAGAACATAATCACACCATCATAAAATGTAAAACCCTATAATTTAAAAAGGCTATTCTAATAAAGACTTATTTTCTATAATCACAAAAACAACTTTAATATAATAACATCAGGTCTTACAACTCTTATTGTTTGAAAAAAGGGAATTATCTAATAATTTTATCTAACTTTGTATTAGTTTTATTTAATTTCCTTTGAAACTAATAATTTAACTAATATTAAATAATAATATAGAAAAAAAGTGACCCCATATTCTAATACTTCACATAATCAGCCAATTATTCAACTTGATCGGTATTTCAAAGAATTTCTTAATATTGGATGTATTTAAACAATATTGATCTTTTCAGGAGGAATCATGGATTTTAAGCTGTTTCTATGATTAATCTTATATTAATTAATATTAATTAGTCTTAAAGATTTTCTGTTCATCAAGAGTAATCATGAAAACTCTAAATTAGGAAATAATTAACTAGTACCTTGGAATTTCTTGATTTATTGGCAAGAAAGGAATTTACTTATGTCTTATTTATATGATTTAATTGCAATATCCCCACATCCCGATGATGCAGAGATTGGATGTGGAGGCACTTTAGCTTTACTTACTAAAAAAGGATATCGAGTAGGTATCATAGATTTAACAGATGGTGAACCAACTCCGTTCAATGAAAATCCAGAAGTTCGAATACAAGAAGCAAATGAATCTGCCCGTATTTTAGGGGTGGATCGATTTCTATTGGACCTTCCTAACCGTGAACTCCTAGATAGTATAGAGGCTCGGATGAAGCTAGCTAGACTTTTTAGGGAGACAAGACCACGAATTGTTGTGGGAATGATCGGAATGACCCCTGGAACATCACCTGATCATTATCAAAGCCAATTAATTTTTGATAGTGCTATCTTTTATAGTCGTCTTTCTAAATGGGAAAAAAAGTTTGGTGGATTAAAGCCATGGCTTATTGAACAGTCTTTTTACTATTATACAGCACGAGAGCAAGTTCCAACTAATCTACCTTTCCAGTTCATTGTAAATATTTCTGATTTCTTTGCAATAAAGAAAAAAGCTCTCCTTGAATATAAATCTCAGTTTAAAGCCCATCCTAGTTATAACCCACCAATTATAGATTGGATCGAGGGTATGGGACGATATTATGGAAATCTTGCGGGTTGTAAGTACGGTGAAGTTTTCTTTGGAAATAAAATAATACAAATGAACTTTTTCGAGCATTTGTTAACGAATTAAGGTTGATTCAGTAGGAGGAATGGGATTATCCCATCCAGCTAATGAATCGATTCACTCTTTAGCTTGAAGAATCCCCCAAGGCCTTATTCTTAATAAAAGTGATCTCTCAGGATGGAAAATGTCTTTTTTATGCTTTTTATATTCTCTTCAAATCTATATAACAAGTTAGTGTATACTTATTCTCTTTCGTATGATTGAGCAATTTTTGCGGCAAATAAAGCATATTCTAAGAATTCTTGGGGTTTCATTCGTTCTATTGAGTCTTTCAGTGCAATCAAAATATGGCCACTATCACTCTCCGAAGAAAATGCAGATGTTGATAAGCATTTTGAGTAAAAAATAGCTGAATTTTGATATTCTCCTAGTTCATAGAGTCCATCAGCTAGAGTTTGGTACTCCTCCAAAGGATTTATCTGTTTTTCTGAAGTTAGACTATCTAAGAGATCAGCGTAATGTTTTAATGCCAATATAGCACACCTTAAACCCTCAATTACTGCATGTTTTGCTAATCTATCACATATTCTAACCCGTAGATCTTTAATTAGCTCTTTATGGCTAGCATTGGTGGTAATGTTGGACACTAGTTGTTCATTAATTCGCCAATACTGTGGTACTTCATATCCTTGAATGGGATCAGCAATATGCTGAAGGATACGCGATTTTATCCCATAATCTGATAAATCTTTGATCTCTGTTTCATTTCCAATCAGTGCTTGAATCCCTAACTCTCGGAATTTCGAGCTGTAATAGGTTTTAAAATAACTATAAAAGTCAAAATTATCAGGATATATTTCTTTAAAGTAATTAAGCACTTTTTTCTGAAATTGAAGATAATCAGATGGAGTCATTAGTTGAAATAACTGAATCTTAGATTGGTGTGCAATAACTATTGAAATGACTTTTCCCTGTGAGCCATCAGTTTCTACTTTTAGAATGCAGGTTCCTGAAGGAAGGGAAACTGGGATATTCACTTCTTTCATAAAAACTGGTAAATTTAATTCTTTCTTTGCTATCCATGGTTCAGCTAATATGTTACTGAAAATCCAGAGTTCAGGCTGCTCAGAAATCTCAAATAAACTCTTTCTCGATCTTTTTCTAGACAATATATCACTTTCTTATAGGTGATAACTCTATTACACCATTCTTTGTTACAGATAAATATAACAGAAATTTAAGCTGAATACTTCCAGCTAAAGTTATGAATAATCACTTTCTGAGTAAATATTATTCATTAATTATCGTATTAAATACTCTATTTAGTTCTAAAGGTATTATCAAACTTTTCCTATAGTCAGGGTTAAATTCATTAAGTAAATTGATTGGATTTTGACCATATAGTCTTGTTTAAATTTACTTGATAAAACCTTCCTCTTCATGTTTTTTATTTCCCTAAAAAAGAGTAATAGAAGCATTAACGACGGACTTGTACGGCTATTCCTCTTTCAAAATCTAGCATTTCTTGAGCAGATAAGACACTGGTACCAAAATTCAAAAATACATCATTTTGGTCAACAATTAACACTTCTTCACCAGGTCGTATCATTGGATCTGCATCAGTGACAAACTTAGCTAACATATCTTTGTTATTAAGTATAAATGGAATTGATTCCTCTGCAGCTATGACACGTCGATTTGGGTATTTAATATGATTATGCAATCGCTTGGCAAAGGACAAAGAGGGAATAATTGAAAAATCTTGTGCCCTAAAGGTTCCTAATAGGCCTTCTTTATCAGAAAATCTTCTTAAAATTCCTGTTTTCCGTGATCGTTCAATATTCAATGTTTGTTTATCAATTAATTTATGAGTCCCCACTCCAAAATGATAATCTAAAATTGCACATAAACTATTGAAGTCTTGAGCTTTTTTTTGTTTTTTTCCATCAAAAATCTGATAAGAATCAAATTCATCGAGTTTTAAATTAACTGATGGATGAATGTAAATTTCCTGAAATCTATTTCTATATTCTTTTAAAAAACTCTTAATGAATTGAATAATTTCAGTTGAGAAAGCTAATGGGACACGTTCGTGTTGGACTAATGGATAAACACCCTTAAGTTCATCAGGAATTATTCCAAATATGGGAGATAGACGAATAACTTGGTAAGATTCTGAGGATGGTAGATTCTGAAAATCCTGTCCAATTAAAAGAATTGGACTCCAAACATAAAACCGTTCCAATATACGATCCTGATATCGAAGTAATAAAGGTTGGTTTACTAATGAGGGGTGGGTTATGAGCAAAGCTCGTGATTTAGAAGTTGGCTCATATGGTTCTATAAATTTAGAAGTTTCTGGCGATAATAAGATGTCAATTAACTTAGTTAATGAAGGATGGTTCATTGCACGAGAAATTACCAGCTCATACATTCTACCCTCTAATATTGCTTGTCTAATTCGCCGAATCTCTTCAAAACTTACGTTTAAATTGTGTTTAGCTAAATGAATGGTTCTTTCTTCTTGGTTCATGTCCTTTATTTCATTGACTGTATAGGATTGACAAACCATACATGAACAAGGAAAGTATTGTAGACTTTCGAGATAACTAGTACCAAAAACAGTTATATAACGGTTTTTTTGAGCATACAAAATGTAGGCTGCAGAATCAAACATGTCTACTCCTAAGAAGGCAGCAATAGCAAAAATCATGGGATGACCTGCTCCGAAGAGATGTATTGGCCTATTGAAAGGTAAATTTCTTTTAGCTGTAAGAACCATCTTGAAAACGCTTTCAAAATCATAACGTTCCATTAATGGGACAACAGATCCAATTGGATGTATAGAAAAATTCATTTCACGCATTTTCAAACAGGATTTTTCAATTAAATCAGGAAAAGCACCTCCCTGAATAGGCCCAGCCCAAAGGGTTGAACTTTGTTGATCGCGATTTTGGATATGTTCTTCAGCTCTTTTAAGAGTGATATTCAAAGCCTCAAGATATTCATCATGAGTTCCACCTTTCGTTGGAGAATCAAGAAAAACTCCTATATCACTTCCTATCTGTTCTTGAAACTTTGTTACATCTATATTTGTAATATCCACTTCCCCATATTCCATTAATTGAAATGCTCCCGAATCAGTCATTAAAGGTCCAGAATATCCTATATATTCATGTAAACCATGTTTTAAAACTTTTTGACGGTTTTCAATGTCACGATAGAGGAGGTAGGCATTTGTAATAAAGGCTTCAGCTCCAGTTTTAACCAGCTCTGAAGGATTGATTAATTGACGGTTAGGATTCAAGACAGGCAACAAACATGGAGTTATTATTTTCCCATGAGGAGTATTAAGGGTACCGATTCGTGCAAGACCGTCTTTTTTACGAATTGAGAACACATTATTCACACATGATTAATATTTTTCTGGTTATAAAGAAAAAAAATTCCCATGGAATTAATAATTACATTAGAAAGGCTTTTAATATTAATTCTAAGGTTTTATGCTTAATTCATAAGGTCATCCTTTGAAAATAATACGATGAAGGAAAGAAAATAAATTAGCACGAAAAATATTGTCGATTGATTCTTTAATCATAAAAATTCAAAAATGTTGATTTTGAAATGTCAATTAAAGAGATTATAGCACTAAATGAGCCTTTTATTTACTCAGAACTTTTGAAAAGAGGTATCTCAACGAATACCAATACTCTTGAAAAACTTGTAGATCAAGGTACTCTTCAAAGGAAAAAAATTGGTAGAATGAATATTTACTGGAAAAAAGAGCCTACAATTGAAAATTATCCTAGAGGATTAGAGTCTCATATAAAGCAGTTAGAATTGGAAAATCGTGAATTAAAACATGAATTACAGGCTGAGAGAGAAAAAGTAAGAAAACTTTCTATCCAAGATGGCATTGATGAACCATGGAAAGAAGCTGCGATGGCAATGGCTCGAATTTTAAGTGAACAGAAACAAGTCTCCCTGAAAGAAGTCCTTGAATATTTTAATGCTCCAGTTGAATCAGATATTGACTTTTAATTTATTACTTTTGAACAATTTCACGATCTTTTTCTTTCGGAACAGATGTTAATCCTGAAGGTTCATTTACTACCACAGAGGTCTTTTCACTCTCACTGACTAGTTCTATAGCTTCTAAAACTGTTTTAAACACTAAATGTAAGTCTTTAACTTTTATCTCGTGTTCTTCTTCAACAAATTCATCTGGAAGTTGAATTTCAGCCCAAATTTCCGAAGTGGAAAACCCTGTGAAAAAAGGAGATATCTGAAGAGTTGATTCAACGATTTCTGGTTTCTTCAAACTTAGATTTTCAAATCGCAATTCAATATTGTCTCTATCGATGTCTATTATTATTTCCAAACCATAAGCTTCTGCTAATGCCTCACAAATTGAACGAAACATTTTTATACTATGAATACTGGTTTCTTGAGCATTTACCAGACATAAATCTAATTTAGGCCAAAGTAGGAAGAGCTGATCTCGAATCAGGTGAGTATCAATTAATTGATCACTTCCCATTGGTAAAACTTCCCTTCCTTTGATCAGTGTTCGTTTTAAGAAATCAGATGCAGTTTGACGAGTAGTTGAGTGCTTATCTTGAATTATTTTCCAATAATCATCAATATAGATGTAAACATCAGGACTTAAAGGTTCATTTTCTTGGAAGGATCGCATTAAACCTTTGGTACGCTGAGAATAGCAAAAAAGGGGCATATTCTTTTTTGTTTCACGAGAAAGTAATAGGACATCTAAATAACGGCGTTCAGTACATTTGGGACGAAGCATATTCACTACTTTATTATTTTGACACTTATTAAGGCAAAATTCTCTGCGATCCCGAATCATTTCACTCCAGAGTGTTATACCTGAGACAAGATTCAGTGTAGCCATCGCTGCTTTAGGTGCTTCTCTTTCAGTCCACTTCATTTACCAAACCGCTTTTTCAACATCCAATAAATAATAAACAATGAATCTCATAAAAATCTTACCAAATTTCGTGTCCTAAGAAACAGAAATTCTAGAGGGATAGGAAAATCGGCATTATTACTTTTTCAGCTTTTCATGGTTAACCTATTAATCATTTAACAATTCAGTTATTGAAATAATAACAAACTAAAGCTGTTTACTCCTTTTTTGGTATCAAAGAGAGATCTAGGTTAAAATTCTAATTCTGAGATTTAAACTCCATCTGAACTCTGGAAGAGGATATTGAAGGGTATTCCTCATTATTTTAGATTTTGAGGATATCATTCAAATGACGAATAAATAGGAGATGAACTGCATTAAAGAAAAATATATCAAAGTATATTAATATACATTGAGGTACAACTATTTATTTTGAATTTAATACGTTTTTTTTGGTTTTTATTCTTTTTTATCAACAAAAACCGCAAGGTATAAGTATATTTTTTAATTGAAATATCATTCGTTTATCACGAAATTTTTTGGAGGTCAAAGCTATTCCACGAGGAGACAAGTACCAAACGGACCCGAAGATGTTAGAAATTCTCCTCAGTGCCCATAGACCTCTTTCAGTCACAGAAATAGGAAAACTCAGTAATTTAGGACGTAACAGAGCAAGAGGTTTTGCGGATCGTATTATTTTAGGTAAAGCGGGTATACCCACTCCTCCAGGTGTGAAGGTTGTGGATATTCTCATGTCCCGTCTTAATTCTACACACCATTATCGGTTTATAGGTATAAAGAATGAGAATTATTGGGAAAACTGGTTAGAATCTGCTTATAAAGAGGGGTATAGAATTTCTCGTGATCATTTTGGGATTTTCCCAAATCATGAAATTGATCCAGAAATCCTCACTACAATTCGGAAAAACCTCCCCCGTATCTCAATCGAATCCAAATCTCGTAATCTTTCTTCTTCCCAATTCTTGAAAGAGATGTTTGATTATATTCTTCACCCAAATTTTGAGAAGGGAAGATCGCTTTTGAATATCATTGCATCTGCAGCGCAAAATCCTGATAATTTAGAAGAGAGAAAAATTGCAATTTCATTTCTATCTAGGGCAGGATTTTTTGAAAAGAAATCTGGATCTATAAAGGAGGGTACATAATTGTCTGAGGAAAAGAAATTTCTTACATCTGTTTTAGAGACAATTGATATTCTAGAGGATGGAAATGAAACTATTTTAGATACTCTGAGTAAGATTTCACCTAATCTTGAAGCTGATAATGAATTTGTTCAATATTCTAAAAATAAATCTGAAACATCTTTTATGAGTTTAAGTGATGATATTTTAGATCAATTCAAAAACATAGACTTCGATTTATCTGAAATTCGAGAACAAAGACCAGATTTTCAACCTCCAAAAGGTCATTTAACAAGTTTTGATCTAAATAATAGTGATATTCTTTCACAGCTTGGTTCATTAATCCGACCTTGTCATATTTGTGGAAATGGTGTTTTTAAAGATGAACTTATTAATGGAATTTGCTTTGAATGTCATAATAAAAAGGAACTCATAGAAGATAAAGTACATCTTATTGATTCTGTGTCTGATGAAAAATTAGCACCTCTCTTATTGCGAATTGATGAACTTGAGAATGAGGTAAAAGATCTTCAATCAAGACTCAGTCAAGCAGCTCTAGGATCGTTGGGTAGACCCTCGTCTCCTCCTATTCCAATATATACAAATACTCCTCCTCCCCCACCTCCTTCTTTAATTCCCTTAATTAACAACGAAACAGCGGATCCAACAGCATTAGATTTCTCTACCATGACTTTGCAAGAATTGAAAGAGATATCCTTAGATGTCTTACAACATTTTTCCATCTCTCAACGTAATCTATATAATAATCGCTTAAAAGAATTACAAAACATTGCACGAATGAGTCCAGAACAGCGCGAAGCTTATTATTTGGAAATGGAACTGGAGAAAAAACGACGTTCTACCCTTGAAGATTTTAAGAATACTATAAAGAACTTGGAAGAATTAGGAAATCCACTTTTCCTGAAAATGAAAGAAAGAGCAGAAAGTTCAGTTATTTCTGGTCAAGGAACCTTTGGTAATTTTAATATTAAAAAAATATTTACCGCATGTTTTTCGTGTGGAGCTACAAATGAGATTCTTGAAGAAGAATCATCAGTCTGTCAAAACTGTAATACACCATTGAGTCTTCGATGAGATTTATGCTAATTTTTTATCACAACTAGTGTACAAAAGAAAATTTTTTTTAACTCATATTTGAATTTATGATCCTATCGTTTCAAAAGAGGTATATAATATGGTAGTTCTGGAAAATTATTCAGAAAAAAGAGAATTTAAAGGGATAACTGTTTTAGTACGCTCAGCACGGATGCAGGATAAAAAATTGGTTTGGGAAGGATATAAAAATGCACCAGAAGAATTCTATCAATATATTCCTCCTGTGACCGAAGCTCTTGTTGATCAATGGTATCCAAAGGATAAAGGATTGGATTTTACAAGTGTACTACCTCTGAACGCTTTAAAAGTTAATGTTTTTGGATCTGTTTCTGCATTTATTGGAAATGTCTCTTTAGTCTTTGAACAGATGGTTAGAATGGCTCATGTAGCGATGATGGGACTAGCTGTCTTGCCTCCATATCAAAATATTGGGATAGGCACTTTTTTGATACAACAAGCAGTTAAGATAGCTAGTTCAATACCAAATTTAAAGAAATTAGAACTTCAAGTATGCGCCAAGAATATCGTTGCACGTCATGTTTATTCTAAGTGTGGTTTTAATGATGAGGGTGTTCATAAAAAACGTTGGCTTTATCCGAATGGCGAATTTGATGATCTAATTTCAATGGGACTGATTCTTCCAAATGATAAATGAAATAATCTAGCCTGATTCTTTATTTCTAGAGAAGAATAAGAAAATCATTGGGGTCGAAAAATTTGATCAGGAGGGGTAGTTTCTATAACTTTACTACTAGAAAGATTCCAAGATTCAATCGTCCCCCCCCAGATCGGTTTAATTTCTACCCTAGGTCGTAAATACACATGAACCCAATCATACGGAGGAATCATGACATGCCAAGAGAGTTCTAACTCCCACATTTCACTTTTAAACAAATAATGTTCAACAATAAGTAAACCAGCATCATTACATGATAATTCCCAAAGAGTGGTAGCATTAATGTTGAAATGAGTTTTATTTTGTGCAAAATAGTTGATAAAAGGAGCTAGTTTCTCATAAGCTTGTGTTTGCTCAGAATCACCCCAATCCCAAACATTTAGAATTGCAATATCAGATATTTTACCAACAGTGACTTTTAATTGAATAGTTTGACCGATATGAGATTGATTAGGAAAAAGAAAAACTTCAAGCACTGAAGGAGTCGTTTGAGTCCAGATTTTAGATTCAAGTTCAATTGAAACATTCGTTGAAATGAAAATCTCTGGAATTTTTTGTGGTAAATTACTTGATATATTTACCACAAACCACGCAAAATTTTCAGGACAGGAATTAATGCTCTTTGTCACTATTTCAACACTGATGGAGTCAGTATTAGTATTATTCATCAATATATAACCAATCAAAAAACTACTGACAAAAATAAATCCTACAATAATGATTCCTATCTGTACAATGGTTTTTGACAAGAAATAATAACCTTCTAGAGAAATTTGATTGTGAAGCTATTTATGAATTCAGAGATTAAAAATTATCATTAAGTGCAAACAGATGCAACATAATTCTCAATTGAAGATTATTACTTTAGAATATGGAATGAGATCCTTTTTCTCAGTAAGAAACATGATTTAAACCATCACACTATCTCACCCACACTTTGAATAGCCACATACACGACAAAGAACACAACCTTCACCATGTTCGACTATATTACCACATTCTGGACATTCAGGACGAAGTCCAGAGGTAGTATGCGTTAGGAAAACAGTTTCAGGTGAATTATTCACTTTAGTTGTATTCAGAGTATTTTCATTAGACTCTTTTGACTTTCCATTTCCATTCTGGCTAAATTGAGAAAGAAATTTCTCTATACCTTTTGCAACTGCATCAGCACACGACAAAATAGGTCCTTCAGAGCTAAATGTGGGCGAGGGACAACGAATAGAACGTAATTGGTCAACGATCTCCATGGGTTCAATACGACTTCTTAAAGCAAGAGAAACCAAGCGTCCAATCGCCTCAACATGTGAAGCAACGCAGCCTCCAGATTTTCCTAAGGAAAGAAATATTTCGGTAAGTCCTTCCTCGTCTTCATTGATAGTTAGAAAGAGATTAGTACCACAGCCAACACGTACCCGCTCTGTTACGCCTCGTGTTATATCGGGTCTGTACCGAGGGGTTTTACGAATTGAGGGGGTGGTTTCGTCATATTTTGAGGAAGGAATTGTCTCTGTTTTAATTTCATTTGTACCTTTTTTGGATAAAACATCGTAAGTTCGTGACCCAGAACGGTAAACTGTTAGCCCTTTACATCCTAGTTCATAAGCTAACATATAAGCTCGACCAATCTCCTCTTTAGTGGCTGTTTCAGGAAAATTAATTGTCTTACTCACCGCATTATCAACACCTGAGGTTTGGAAGGCGGCTTGCATACGAACATGCCATTCAGGAGAAATGTCGTGTGCGGTAACAAATATCTTTTGGATATTGGTTGGAATTTCTTCAAAAGAACTTAATGAACCGGTTTGTGCTATCTTTTCCATTAGAGTTTTTGTATAAAATCCGTAATGCTTTGCGATTTGGACAAAAAATGGGTACCCCTCAACTAATATATCATCATCTAAAACACGTCGTTCATAGGTTAACATGAATAAAGGTTCAATTCCACTGGAGCATCCAGCGATTATTGATAAAGTTCCAGTCGGAGCTAGAGTGGTAAGAGTAGCATTACGCATCATAGGATATTTTTCGCTAGAAATACTTCCTTCAAAATTTGGAAATGAACCCCGCTCTTCAGCTAGTCGCATCGACTCTTCAATTGCAGTTGTATGAATAAACTGCATGATCTCTCGAGCAGTGTGGATACCCTGCTCTGAATTATAAGGAATACCTAATTTGATTAAAAGATCAGCAAATCCCATCACTCCAAGACCAATTTTCCGATTCGACTTTGTCATCGCTTCAATAATTGAAAGGGGAAATGTAGAGACATCAATAACATTATCTAAAAATCTAACAGAGAGCCGGACTGTTTGTTTTAATTTAGTATAATCAATGGTGAATTGAAATGGTTTACCTTCTACAATTTGAACCATATGGCTTAAATTGATCGATCCTAAATTGCACGACTCATAGGGGAGAAGAGGCTGCTCCCCGCAAGGATTAGTTGCCTCTATTTGACCAA
>NZ_CDLCQJ010000058.1:0-9364 GCF_975850365.1 Candidatus Hodarchaeum mangrovi
TACATTAAAGGATGGTTATCAAGTTATTTATAGCGAATCAACCCGTAATATGACTTTACCCCGATTAGAAAAGCACCTCAAACAGATTAATAACCAGATTCAATCTTCAAATTTTGTTTCCATTATTGGAGGTCCTCAAGCTACTGGTAATCCTGCTGAAATCTTAAAAATGGGAGCAGATATTGTTGTAGTGGGTGAAGGTGAGGTCACATACCCTCAATTGATATCTAATTTATTCGAATCCCAGATGGATTATTCATTGTTTCATGATTTTCCAGGTATTGCCTTTATTGATAAGACTGGTTCAATTATTATAACTGAGGAACGGCCAAAAATCGATCTCAACCAATTCTGTCCTTATTCTTCAGATTCACGTTTCGCCATTCATCCTCCCATTGAATTAATGCGAGGTTGTGCTTTTCGATGTCGATTTTGTCAGGTTCCCTACATGTATGGGAATCCACGTTTTCGTTCGATACAAATGATTCAGAAAATCGTTGAACATTATATAGACCATTTCAGTCCTCTAAAAGAAAGTGTAGACATTCGTTTTATTGCACCTAATTCTTTAGGTTATATGGAGAAGAAAAGAGGGGTTCCCAACTTTCCTGTCTTAAAAGAATTGGTTGATCAAGTTACCTCAAATGAAGTCAGACTGTTTTTTGGAACTTTCCCATCTGAAGTTAGGCCCGAATATTTAAATGAAGAAACTTTGTCATTATTTGAAAAAACTACGAATGAGTATATTTCTGTTGGATTTCAAAGCGGATCAGATCGGATTCTTTCTGAAATGCGGAGAGGACATACGGTAGCTGATGGACTTAGAGCATTTGATTTAATAACCTCACAGCATTATATTCCAATCTTTGATTTTATCTTAGGATCACCAAGTGAGACAATTCAAGATCAATGGGAGACACTCGACTTGATCCGTCAATTTCGGGGGAAAGCTAAGGTACGACTTCATTATCTTATGCCTTTACCAGGTACTCCTTGGAGTGAGGTGACTCCTGTTCCTTTAGGCCAAGAAATTCTGGCTGAAATTGGACGATTAGCCAAGTCGGAAATTATTATGGGCGAATTTAATAAACAGATGAATTTTAATAATGTAAAATCAAATTAATCTGACTTTTATCTTTTAGAAGTAATCCCGAAGTGCTGTCACCTTCTTTGGAAAAATTTCTGCAAAACTCATTAATGCTTTATCCGATCCCTGGATTTTTCCTATCTCAGCTAGTTCTTGAGGTGCGTGAAATCCAATAACAATTTGACTTAATTCTTTTATTCCTAGTCTAATATCAGGAGAATTTTTACTGGATGTTAAGGTAATTGTTCCATTTTGAATCCTTAACTCAATAATTTGATTATTCCATGGACATTGGGTTGTAGGATCTTTTATTTCAAGAGTAATCTTAGTATCTAACTCAGGTGGAAATTTCAGTTCAGTCATAAGAGCTTGAAAATTAATAATTCTGATCATCGAATTCGCTATTGTCTCATTTTTCTTCATACGAGGTGATTTCAAATAAGGAAGGTAGTTTTGTTCATAAGGTGCCAATTGAACATACTCGCTCTGAGAATCATGGTTTGCAAGAAAATTTAAAAGAGCTTGCTTCGTTTCAGGATCATTATAGACTAATTCGCTTACAACAATTTTCTCTGTCTCTTCTGGATCTGATACTTTTTTTTCAAATCTTAGTATAATATATCCAACATCATTTCCTTCTAGGTCTTGGCAGATAAATTGATAACCCTTTTGTTGCCAATACCAGCTATAAAGATTTTTCCACACATAGGGAGGACGTTTCACTAGACCAGATATCTGATTAGATAATTTATCATATATTGGATGACATCTAGGGAAATTAGGGTCAAAATCTTCTTGAATTATCCGATTAGGAGTCGGTCGTTGGATGATGTCACTAGTTTTTAATGTATAAGCATACAATTGATCAGCTTGGCCATAACCAAGAGTTTCATAGAATTGATAGTCAAATGGGTATAAACACGAAACAATATATCCTTCTTTATACATTTTAGAGAAAATAAATGTAAATAATTGTGTTATATGACCTTTTCTTCTATATTCAGGCCGACATGCTACTGCAGAAAGTCCTGCACTTTTAACAAATGATCCTCGGATGTTTTGCAGAAAATCGATTACACCTATTAATGCTGTTATATTTCCATTTTCCTCTGAGACATAATCTTTTATTTTATAAGAGATTTTGGGAGGTTCTTTTGTATCAGGGGGTAGATATTCATTAGATTTATTATTAAAGGCGTATCGAATAATTTTTCGAATAATATCTTGATCCTCTATAGTAGCTTCGCGAAAAATCATAATTGAAAGCCTCTATTAAGATAAAGTCCTAATAGCGTCTAGTTAATTTCAAGCAGTTAAAAACTTTCATTTTAAGGTAGTTGTAGATTGATTGCTTAAAGAAAGATACCTTTAAACCAACATCATTAGTCTCTGTTAAACAGTATGCTTTTTATCCAGTATTGCCAAATTATGGAAGAAATTCAGTCAACTACCAAAAAAAACGAAAAAATCTCTCTCTTTGCTTATTTTCTCCGCCAATTATCGAAAGATGAGCTACCAGCTATCTGTTACTATGCCTCTGGGAGACCATTTTCTCGACTTTCTTCTCAAAAAATCCAGTTTGGTGGAAATACTTTTTTTGCTGTCATTAAAAATATTACAAAGCATTCTAGTAAGGAATTACGAGTGGTTTATACTCAATATGCAGATTTCGGAACTTTGGTAGAGTATGCGTTACAAAACCGCAAACCACAAACACAACGACTGGATACTTTTTTCACAAAGAGTCAAGAGTTTTCTCCCCTCACTATTACTGCTATTCAGGAGTTTTTTGTAGAACTGGCTTCTTATACTGGACAAGGGTCTACAGAACAGAAAAAGAAGGATTTATTGACCATCCTGACCCGTTGTACTCCTCTTGAGGGGAAATATTTAGCAAGAATAATAACATCGGATACTCGGACAGGTTTTCGAGAAGGCCTGCTACTGGATGCCATAGCTGAGGCCTTTGGTCGTGATAAAGGAGAGGTACGATATGCTTTTATGTTGTTAAGTGATCTTGGCGAAGTAGTACTTCAAGCTTCAAACCTTCGCACTGATTTAACTCTAATATCTCCCATTCCTCTGCATCCTCTCAAATCAATGCTTGCTTCAAAGGTTGATTCCGCTCTAGAAGCTCTAAAAGCTTATCCAGAGCTCATTGCTCAACCAAAAATTGATGGTTTCCGTGCACAACTGCATCTTACACCCAAGCAAGTAATGGTTTTTTCTAGGAATCTTGAAGATATTACGGATGCTTTTCCAGAAATAACCTCAGATATTCCCTCTTTACTTATAAAGAATCATAGTCCAGTAATATTAGATGGAGAAATTGTTGCTCTAGTTGATAACAAACCTGTGTTTTTTCAAGATATTTCAACACGTATTCTACGTAAGCAAGGTATTGATGAGATGGTTAAGCGTCTGCCCTGTTACTTTTATGTCTTTGATATTATTCTCCATCAAGGACATAGTTTAGTACAGGAGCCTTTGGAAAAAAGAATTGAAATTCTAAATTCTCTTCCTTCTTCTATACATGTTAAACTTGTCTCCACGTTATCAACTAATAATTTGGATGATATAGAAAATTTTTATAGTAAGATGATTAGCGCAGGGTATGAAGGATTGATGTTAAAGGATCCTGCTTCTACATACCTTGCTGGAAAACGTGGAAAAGGATGGTTAAAGCTTAAAGCTTCTTTACCAACATTGGATCTCGTTATAATAGCAGCGGAATGGGGCCATGGACGTCGTACTGGGTGGTTATCTAATTATCATCTAGCTGCTCGTGATGGAGATTCTTTTGCTATAATAGGTAAAACATTCAAGGGTTTAACAGATAAGGAATTTCGACTACTTACAGATACCTTAAACAAGATTGTTATTTCCAATGAACCCTATGGAGTAAGAGTAGCACCTCAAATCGTTGTTGAAGTTGAATTCGATAATATTCAGGAATCTACAAAATATGATTCAGGGATGGCCCTTAGATTTGCTAGAATCAAACGAATCCGTACAGACAAAGAAATTGATGAAATTGATACATTAGAAACTGTTAAAGAGCTATTTACTAAGCAATTAGACCGTCAAAAACGGATGCAATAAAGAGTGGTTTTTATGAGGACGATCAAGCGAACTAAAGGTATTCCTTGTGTTAATCATCCTAACAATATAGAGACACAGGAATGTGAACGGTGTCATAAGTTTTTCTGTCAAGAATGCCTTGTTGAAGATTGGAATGAGAATTTCTATCAACAATTTTTAGGGAAAAAGCGACAATTTACCAGTAAAATCTATTGTAAACCATGTCAAAAGCGAGTAAGACGAGCTCGTGTGATAACTTCTTTTATATTACTGATATTACTTTTAAGTCCCCTATTTCTATGGGCTTTGGTTGCTGTTATGTCCGCATGAATATAAAAATTAATGAGCATACCTAGGATGGTTCCATTAAATCTTAAAAGTTACCAAGAGGATCGAAAAGAGCGAGGGGTATATGACAAGCGTAATCGGATTAATGATTTAACAGGAAAAGAATGGATTTTCTCTACAAAGACCGTTATTCCACGATCTTTCTCTCCTAACTCCCTTTTCTCACCATATAACTTACCTTATTCTCCTCTTCCATTTGAATTAGTTCAAGATTTAATATCCACTTTTTCAAAACCAAATGAATCCATATTAGATCCCTTCGCGGGTATTGGGGCCATACTGTTTGCAAATAATTTTGAAAATAGAGGAAATTTCTATTCTAAACGTATAATAACGGGTATTGAATCAAATCAATCACACCTGGCAGTCTTTTATGAGCTTAAAAAGAAATTTCCAAATTTTAGTGACAAGATTATTGAAAAACCTCATCAGGATGCGTTTAACCTTTTAAAAAATGAGCAATTTGAACTCATTCTTACAGAACTTCCTATACGGGAGTTGTATTCTTATTTCCCAAAACTTGATTTCCACCAAATACATAAATGGATAATGGAAAAGGAGGAAATATTTAAGAAAGCAATCCACCAATTACGAGTTGGAAAGTACTTTATATTAATGATTACTCTTCCATATTCATCAGATAATTTCTTAGAGGCTTGCACTCAATCTAATTTCTACTTCTCGATTAAAATGTCAAGTATGCTAGAATCTTTAGGATTGATCATGAAATCCGAACGTATTTGGTTTAATCCACAGACCAATGGAGAAGAGCTCCCCCTTATTCCATTGAGAAATCGAATATTAATATTTAGAAAAGAGGTAGGTCCTTTTAGTGTTAATCACTCTCCGAAGATACCCTTCTTTTCTGGAAAGACGTTTGTTATTCATAAAGCTTTCCCTCCATCTTTTAATCATGATTTACGGCGTGAACACGGGGGTATGAAACCACCCGAGCTAGCTTATTATTTGATTGAGAATTTTTCACAGGATTCATCTGATCTAATTCTTGATCCTTTTGCAGGCGTTGGTGGAACGTTATTAGGTGGAAGCATTGCTAAAAAATCAGTTATTGGAATTGATATTAATCCTCGTTGGAAAGAAATCTATGAAAATGTCTCGAATACAGCAGGATTTCCTCTTCAAAGGTATATTATAGGAGATTCTCGTAAAGTTGTTTCTGAGGAAATTGCAGATAATTCGATAGATCTAGTATTAACTGATGTACCTTATTGGGCAATGGATAAGCTAAAAAAAACACGTGGCCGTTTTTCACGAGCAGGAGAACCTTCTGGGGAAAAATTACATTCTTCACTCAAACAATTTGATGACTCGACTGTACAGAGTATCGAAGAATGGCTTGAACTATTAACTGATGTTTTTCGAACGTGTTATTGTAAATTAAAGCTCGGTAAATACATAATCGTTTTCATTGGGAATATGTATCGAACGTTCGATGAACAAATTCACAATAAAAATCTACGTAGAGGTAGATATTTATTCCTTTCAGGTCAATTAGCCCTTCTTCTAGACTCGCTTGGATTTGAGTTTGAAAGAGAATTAATTTGGTATTCCCCCGATAAATCCTTACATGTTTTTGGATATCCTTACTCATATATTCCAAGTATCGTTCATCAGACTATTCTCGTTTTTAAAAAACCATAATTTTATAGAATAAGCTTTGAATTAGCTATTAAGTAAAAAAGTATTAAGTGGAGAGGAGACTATATTATTTTTTTCTTCTAAAAAGCAATCCACTTAATGTAAAACTCAAGATTAAGATAAGAATATTGGGATAAGAAATGATTAATCCTGGAGTGGTCGTTGTTTGAGTAGTTGAACTTGTAGACAATACGAATGTTTCCGAGTAGATTAATCCAAAGGCTGTTGTGTTGAAAAAATACATCTTAACCTGATATGATCCTTCGGAGAGATCTGAGATGTCAATATCCAGTGCTTCCCAATAATCTTTAAGGGGATTATATGTTAAGTTACCAGTGATATTTGTTGTAAAGCCTGATTCAAGAGATATAATATCATATGTCGATCCATCCGCCACTTCCCAGTAATTTTGATTTGAGTCCATTACTGTTACATTTGAAATGGATAGAAGTCCTTGATCATATTTTGGTAAGAGTTGTCCAGGGTTGATTATTACTCCATTTGGATTTACCATAAACCAATATGGTATGGCTGGTGCTGCATCATCATCACTATAATCAGGAGTACCAGCTTTAGTGAATGAACTAATTACCATGGTTATCTGGTCTGCTGTGAGATTATAGTCTTCACGTGAAAAGCTTGCTAGTCCATCTAAAGAAACAGGAATTTCAATAACTTCTGTATTTAGAGGAAAAGTCGAAGAATTTGTTAAAATAGCTGTTAAAAGATATTTTGCAGTAATTCCTCCTTGGAATTGGAAATTAAAGGGCAATTCAGGAGGAATTTGAAATTGTAAATAATCTGTTCCCCAATAAGGGACTGTATTTTGAGTATAGGGTACTGGAGAGATACTAAATGTCTGTTCGATCGCCATAGCTAAAGATAGATTTTCATATCCATATTTTCCATCTGCTATGGATCTATCATCAAGAAAATTTGCAATAGTCCAATTTCGGAATACTTCTGGAAAGGTGACCATATAACCAAGAGCATTAAGGCCTTGGACGACACTAGTAATTCCATTTGAGGTTCGTTGAACAATATTCTTAATGATTGATGCTCCTCCATAATGTTCTGCAAGATACCGATAGAATGCATATGAAGCGGCATAATTTGCCATAACTAATCCTTGTATATTATTATAATCCCAATAAGTCAGAGATACATCTGGATTATTCTGAAATTGGGTTTTATAAGTTCCTGATGAAAAGGGTTCGTAATTTGCTAAATATTCAGTAAACATTGAAGCCCCCTCATCTAGCCATAAGTTTTCGTCATCATCATATCCAAAATGAATTAAATGCTGGAATTCGTGGGCTATTACTTCAAAATCTCCCACTCCTAATTTATCGATATGTAATATTTCCGCTTCATTGCTGTAACGCTGTGATGGATGGAGGTCACTATTAAGATACTGATTTAATGCATAGAAAAAGCCTGCTACATATAATCCCCCAGTATAATCATCAATAATATCAAACAACAGGATAATGATCTTACCATTACCATCAATATCAGGAGGATTCCCAAAAAAACTTGTTGTGGCAGGATAGATTGTTGATTCAAATGTATTGTTAATTGATGGTATATTGCTATCATAGCTAGAGCTTAAATTAGAATAAATAAGAGAATGTTGACTAATGAGTTTTAATGTAGCATTTATCTGATAATGGTCTAAAGTAGCAGTATTAGGAACCCAAAATAGCCGGGTATCTCCCACGGATTGGGAAATGGTTTCTCGGGGAGCTGATAATGCTATGGATTGATCAATTATTGGGTATATTGGATCATTCAGTTTTTCTGTTCCAACGGATATATGTGGTTTAATTTTTTCTACCTTAACCTCTGTTGTTCTTGAAATATCTAAGATAACAGGTTTTTCGAGATCAAACTGCTGAAGAATGGCCCAACTAGTAATTAAGATGAAGAGAATGGATGTTACACTAATAAGTTTCAATTTATTCATTCGATTGTACCTCTGGGATTTATCAGAATATCAGATGAAATTTACAAGATATCTACTTATATTCCTATCTTAATGGTTATCAGAAAGTAAATGAGAATGATAATTATTGTACTTCCCCTCTTATAAGGAAATCGTATTTAAATGATTAGAAATCATTATTATTAAATTCCTTTCAAAGATAAGCGTCTGAAATAATTTTTCCATCTTCCATCTTAAGTAAACGCATACCAGATTTAAGCATTTCCTCATCATGCGTTACACAAATAATGGTTTTTCCATGGACTTTATTTAACTCAATCAAAAGATTCATTATTTCATGGCCTATCGTCGAATCTAAATCTCCTGTTGGTTCATCTGCTAAAATCACTTCTGGGTCATTAGCTAGACTTCGGGCTATTCCAACACGCTGTTTTTCTCCTCCAGAGAGTTCATGAGGAAGATGGTGCTTTCGATTTACTAGATCAACGATATTAAGTAATTCTAAAGCCCGGTTTTCCCTGAGTTTTCGTTTAACTCCTGCAATAAGCATTGGAAGTTCAACATTTTCTTTTGCAGTTAGAACTGGGTGTAAATTGAAAAATTGAAAGACAAAACCAAGTTTATACCGTCGAATCTCACATAATGCTTTATCACCAAGGGCTCGAAGATCCTGATTTTCAATACGGACAATTCCTGCTGAGGGTTGTTCGAGTCCTGCCATGACATTTATCAAGGTAGATTTCCCGCTTCCAGAGGGACCCATTATCATAATAAATTCCTGTGGATAAACAGATAAATTGATGTTGTTTAATGCATCGACGGTATGAGTACCAATTGAATAACGTTGATTAACATTCTCAACCTGAATTAATGGGGTTGTTTTACTCAAGTTAATCACCTCGAACTGGGATAATCGTTGCAAATCCTTCTCGCATTTCTAGTTTCACATGATTTTTTATATTGGCTTCACGTCTTATACTGTCAGGGATACGCATATTTCCATGATCATCAACAAAAATAACCTCTTCTCGAATATCTAAGGATAGTTCTGAATCAATAGCTCGGTGAAGTCCAACAATTCTTCCATCTAGAATTCGTAATGCTCTACTAGTCATATTAGCAAAACGATTATCATGTGTTACGACAAGAAAGGTTTTTCCAAGTGACTTATTAAGCAATTTAAAATATTCAATTATTTTTAATGTAGTTGTGCTGTCTAATTCTCCAGTGGGTTCATCAGCTAA
>NZ_CDLCQJ010000059.1:0-63099 GCF_975850365.1 Candidatus Hodarchaeum mangrovi
AATTTTATTTTTCGCTTCTTTGAGAGTTTCACTTTGATATTAACTATCAAAATTCTTTCATCAAGGTAATAAAGGTAATTTTAGTCATTTCTAATGTTCTGAAGAATTCTAATAAGTCGCTTGAAGTCCACTCGACACAGGTATAGACAATCTTGACGTTTTGGGACTTGAATTCCGTAAAAAGTTTGTTTCCAAGTTTTTTTCCCACTCCTTTTGCTGTATGATCTGGATGTACCCCTAAAATTTCAATCCAACCTCCATTCTCAATACCAAAGAGCCAAGGGTGCACAGTCCCGATCATAAATCCTACTACTTGCCCTTGAATTTCAGCGACAAGGCTAATACTATTATTCTTCAAATAATGCTTAATTTCAGACTTCCACATTGTTGGCCTAAAAACGCCTGTGATTCTTTTATCCATTTGAATAATTGGATCGATATCTGATTCCTTCATTTTTCTAATCTTAATAACATCATTCGTACCCATAATTAACCATCTCAAGATGTCTTTCTTTGATTCATTGATTCAATCAGAATTTTCTTTTAATTTTGATACGCGGATAATTTTAACCTTAGAATCAATCCAATTCTTCGGTAGATAAACACGACCAGTATTGCCACTCTGTTTCACTACTCTATCGATCATTTCAAACCCTTTAACGATAAACTCTGCATATAACTCTTCTACTGGTTCGCTCACGTTTTTCACCATATTTTTTATAGGTTTCAACTGTTTTTCAGGGATTTTAGTGATTATTTAGCCCTCCGAGATCTTATTGCTTTATAATTAGTATTACTATATATATAGATTGTGGCTGATGAGGATATACATTGTGATACCACTTATAAAGAAAATATAATAATTCGCTCAGAAAGAGTTTCAAGCACAAAAAAACTGAAGAATAGGAATATTCATATTTAACATTTTAAGAATGAGATTGAAAAACATGACCTCTGGAAAAATAGAAATAATTTTTCATGCAACCTTTAGTGAAATCACGAAAACCCGAAAAATCATGGAACCTATTAATGATGATTGTACCTTTGGAGAAATTTTAGAAATCTTAACAAGAAAATATGGGAATGACTTTAATAATGTGATAAATCCACAAACAGGAAAAATTGCTAATGATATTTTAGTAATGATAAATGGAAAAGGTATCAGAGAAATTAATGAAAAAATTAGTCATGGAGATGTCTTGATCTTCACACTTCCTGTTGGTGGTGGTTAATTAGGTGGTGTTGTTATGAATGAAGTTAGATGCTTAAATTGTTTGAAAAGATTTCCAATTGAACAAAATACTGAACTGGCTAAATGTCCCCAGTGTAATACCCAGTACCGGATCTCTTGGCCAAAACCAGACCAACCTAAGATTCGTGGGCTCGCAAAATAATCATTAGAGGCGTTTATAATGGTTTGGAATAGAAAGATTGCTCATATTGATTTAACTTCAAAGTCAATTAATATCAAATCTGTCCCTAAATCGCTCCGAACACAATTCCTTGGAGGAAGAGGCATCAATATGTATTATTTATATTCTCTCCTTCCTGCTGGAGTTAACGCATTAGGACCTGATAATGTTTTACTCATTGGTACTGGATTGTTAACTGGAATTCCTGCACTTGGTGCTGGAAGATGCGATATCGCAGCAAAATCTCCTCTAACTGGAGCTATAGGGGATTCAAACATAGGTGGATTCTTTGCTCCAGAATTAAGGTTTGCTGGATTTGACCATTTGATAATTACTGGAAAAGCAACAAATCCTAGTTATATCTGGATAACTAATGGAGTAGTAGAAATCCGAGACGCTATTCACCTATGGGGAAAGGATACTTTTGAAACTCAAAACCTCATTCGATCAGATCATAATGATGAACAAATTAAGAGTTTGGTTATTGGAGAAGCAGGAGAAAATCTTGTTCGTTATGCAAACGTAAGAACAGGAATGAAGAATGCTGCTGGTCGTACTGGAATGGGATGTATTATGGGTTCAAAAAACTTGAAGGCAATAGCGACTCGTGGAACATTGGACTTAGAATTTACTTTTCCTGATCAGCTACTCGATTATTGTTCAGATATGAACAATATGATCACAGGATCTCGCTGGGCTAGGGCACAATCAAAATGGGGGACACTCATCATCTATAGTAATACCAACACCACTGGATTGATACGAACACGGAACTTTCAGCTTAATCGACTTGAAAACGGTGAAAATTTAGAACCTGAAGTGATGGATGAATATACAATTGGGATGTCAGGATGTTACGGATGTAGTGTTCATTGTCGTCATCGATATATGTTAAAAGAAGGACCTTATGCTCCTATTTTTGGGGAAGGACCGGAATATACTTCACTTGGCGCCTTTGGAACAATGGTTGACTGTAAAAAGATGGAAACTATTCTAATTGCTAATCATCTTGTGAACAAATATGGTATTGATACTTTGGAAATTGGGGGAATTATTGCCTGGATTATGGAACTCTATGAAAAAAATATTTTATCTGAAAAGATGATTGATGGATTGGATCTGTCCTGGGGAAACGAAGAAGTAATCTATGAACTTATTAAGAGAATTAGCAGAAGAGAAGGTTTTTTAGGAAATATGCTTGCTGATGGATTCTTACATTCCATTGAAAAAATTGGAAAGCAATCAGAATATTATGCCATGCAAATTAAAGGTATGAGTAATTTGCATTCTGATGAACGTCCTACACCGAGTTTAGCATTAGGAATAGCAACATCAACACGAGGTGCGGATCATTTAAGAAGTAGACCTGCAATTGATCTGTATGGACTCCCAGAGGAACTCTTAGAAGAGATATATGGAGCACCTATGTCTTCAGATTACACCTCATATGAAGGAAAAAGTCATATGGTATGGTGGCAAGAATTATTATATGCAGTAACTGATTCAATTGGAACATGTAAGTTTCAAACAGTTTTTTGTGCAGTACATGCACCCAAATTCGAAGAATTTTCTAAGCTCATTGATCTAGCTACTGGTTTGAAGATTTCAAAACCCTCGCTTTTGGAAATTGGCGAAAGGATAGTAACAATTGAACGAATGTTTAATAATCGAGAAGGGTTTACTAGAAAAGATGATAAATTGCCAGAACGTTTCTTTAAAGAACCAACACCGTTAGGTTTTCCAATAGTTAAAGGGAAAAAGATCGAAAAAGAAAAATTTACTAAAATGCTTGATGAATATTATCACTTGCATGGATGGAATATCAATGGTATTCCTAGCAAGGAAACTCTTAGGAAGCTTGGAATAGAAAATAATCAACAAATAAAGGTATAAATTGGAGAAGTTAGTATGAAGAAATTTCTATTTGTCAATCCTGAGAAGTGTTCTGGATGTCGTATATGTGAAATAGTTTGTTCACTTCATCATGAGAAAGTGTGTAATCCCGTACATGCAAGAATACAAGTTATCAAATGGGAAAGCTCTGGCTTATATATACCCATGGTATGTCAACAGTGCGAAGATCCAATTTGTGAAATAGTTTGTCCGATGAACGCGGTACATAGAGACGAAAAGACTGGAGCAATACTTATTGATCATGAATTATGTGTTGGATGTAAGCTATGTGTAACCCATTGTCCTTTTGGTGGGGTAATATTAGGCATAGACGGACAAATTAAGAAATGTGATCTTTGTGATGGAGATCCAATATGCGTAAAGAATTGCGAACCAAATGCACTCCAATTTATTGATGCAACAACAATTAACTTCTTAAAACGTAAAGCTGCTGCCCAAAAATTTTCAGATCTAATGCAGAAATTGTTATCAGCGACTTAGGATTTTTCAGGACTCATTATCAAAGCAGATTCAATTATTTCTGTAATATCATTAACCTGAAGTGGAACAGCATTTCTTTTTGCAGTGATTCTAAAATTCATTTGACATAATGGACAGGCTGTTGTTAATATGTCGATGTTCAATGGTATAAAATCTTCATTTAGTCTGGTTGAAGCAGAATCTAGACTGATATTATGATTATAATTCCATAATCCTCCTCCACCTCCACAACAACGTGCCTGGGATTTATTGAGACTCATTTCTATTATTTTGAGATTCGGGATCGATTTCAATATATTCCGGGGTGAATCATAAACACCACAGTGCCTACCAAGTGAACATGGATCGTGGTATGTGATTTTATTGTTTATTGGATTAAAATCAAATTGTTTATGGTTTATTTTTTCTTCAATAAACTGGGATGAGTGAAGAATTTCACATGGAAGATGTATGTTCGCTATCTCTGGGTAAAGTTTTGTGAATGTATAATAGCATCCTGAGCATGGAGTGATTAATGTTTTAATACCAATTTTTCTAATTATTTTGGCTACATCTTGAGCCACTTTTTCTGCTTCTTTCCATAATCCTGAAGAAAATAACACATAACCACAACATCCTTCATTCCTTTCTAAATTTGTAAAATCAGCCTTCAATTTTTTTAACAAATTATAAAAGGCTAGAGCTGTTTGAGGGGTACGATAAGATACCATACATCCCGTCCAATAGAGAATTTCAGGTTTATCAGGCAATTTTCGCTTAGGGACATTCTTCAACCAGGCAAAACGTTTTTCAAAGGATGTTCCTGCTGGATCTCCCGTAGCTTTGATATTTTCTGCAATGGTATGAAACACTTCTGGAGCTAATCGCTTTTCAGCAATAATTTGCCTCATACAAGTAATTGCCTTGTGAAGATCTACTTGTTCAAAACACTCGCTAAAACAGTTACCACACTTACTACAGGCATAAATTACGTCAATTATTTTTTGGGAAAGCTCTAGATCTCCTTTAATCAAGCCTCTAATTAAGAGGAACCTTCCTTTTGCAGACCATGTTTCAATTCCCTTGTAAAAAGGAGTAATAGTGCAATATCCTCCACAGATATCATTTTGCATACATTTGGTTAAATTTGATTCTGACAACATCAATTGTAAAGCCAAAGAAATGTTATTGTAGGTACTCTGTATATTCTTATTCATCTTATATATTAGAGAATCTCTAAGAATCCTTAGTTCCTCTGATCTCAGATTAATTTCAGGTTTAATGACATCATCTATGAGGATTTTTACTTTATTATTTTCACTACGAGTTTTAATATTACTTGCATTTCTACTTATCAAGGTAATATTTTGATTTTTGGCCCACTCAGAGAATTTAAGAGAATTTCCTACTTGATCAATCCTCACGACAATGTCAGGTAAAGAGATGGCCCCTCTAGAATATATTTTCTTGAATGAATATACATATCTATCCTCGATATCAGTTAAAACTTGCCAATTTTCAAAAAATTCCCTTAGTTGTGCAGTAGTTTCATTCGTTGATTTCATTATAATTACTCAACATTTATTTACTTTAGATACACATTTAACATGATTTTTTAATGTTAAGGATTAAAGGTTATTGATTTTCTACATTTCTAGCACGGTTATCGAAGCGAAATATTATTCCGTGTTATGCCCACTCAATATGGCTATTTATATGAAATTTTTAGTCGATAAATGTCGTTAACGAAGGATTTGAGGATAGAATTATATATAAACTATACTCAAATTTTAATTGTAGTATTTCAATTAAACTTTTTCATGACACTAGCGTTCTATTTTCAAGTCCATTCAGAATTAAATGAGTCAGAACTAGAGTTTGGTGTCAATGTTAATCATTGATTATGCTAATTATTCAACAGTTAATTTAGCTAATGATATGGTGATGAAAAATTGAGCAATGATTTAATTTTGGTTGAAAAAAAGGATTACATCGGGAAAATAATTTTTAACAACGGTTCGTTAAATATTTTAAATATTGCAATGATGGAAAAGATCAATAAGACCCTAGATGATTTTTTAACAGATACTACTCTCAAAGTGATTGTAATTACTCACCAAGGAAAATCATTTTCAGCAGGAGTAGATGTAGGTGAACATATGGGAGATTTAGCTAAGAAAATGCTAAATGTCTTTCATGGAATATTTAAAAGATTAAATCGAGTTAAAATTCCTACAGTTGCATGTGTTGGAGGAGCTGCTTTAGGTGGGGGTTGTGAAATAGCTGCGTTTTGCGACATTGTATTAGCTTCTGATAGAGCTAAGTTTGGAAATCCTGAAATAAAAGTAGGTGTGTTTCCACCAGTATCCGCAGTTATTTTTCCTATGATCCTTGGTGAAAAAAAGGCATATGAACTTATTTTACAAGGGGAAATTATAAATGCTGAAGAAGCACATAGAATAGGTCTTGTAAATCATGTTTTCCCCTTAGAATCATTTGAAAAAGAAGTATCAGCATTCCTAGAAAGATTTAGTAAATTAAGTAGAGTTGTATTGCAATACACTAAAACAGCTACCAAATTAAATATGGATTTTAATTTTGATGAGAAATTAGATAAAGTTGAAGATCTTTATCTTAATCAGCTAATGAAGACATTTGATGCAAATGAAGGATTAAAAGCCTTTGTTGAAAAACGTCCTCCCAACTGGGAGAATCGATAACAATATTTATAGAAATAAATGTCACAGGAAGTTGTGAATAGATATGAAAGCTGCTGTTTTTGAAAAAATAAAAGAACCATTAAGAATTATAGAAGATTATAGTTCACCAAATATCAATGGGATACTAGGACATGTTATTGTTGACATCACAGCTTGTGGTGTTTGTCACACCGATTTAGGGTTTCTTGACCATGGAGTTCCAACAGGTAAATCTCCACCTTTAATTCTCGGACATGAAATGTCAGGAGTGGTTAAAGAAACAAGTGATGATGTTACATCATTTAAACAAGGAGATCATGTTTTAATTCCTGCCGTAATATCTTGTGGAACTTGCTTTTATTGTCGAACTGGGCGTGAGAATATTTGTTCAAATCAAATTTTCTTTGGAAGTAATGTTGATGGTGGTTTTGCAGAACAGATAATGGTTCCAGCAAAAGATATTTTTCATCTTCCGAAAGAAATCCCTTTAGAGGAAGGTTGTATTATCGCTGATGCTATTTCCACTCCATACCATGCAGTAAAAAATCGTGGACAGGTTAAAGCTGGAGATTGGGTTGTTGTGATTGGATGTGGTGGGATTGGATTGAATATTGTACAAAATATCCGTGTCGCAGGTGGTTTAGCAATAGCTGTAGATATTGTACCGGAAAAACTTGAAATCGCAAAAAAATTAGGTGCGGTTGAAACAATATCTGCAAAAGACTTGGATGATCGTGCTGTAGTTGGAGCCATTAGAAAAATAACAGGTGGAGGAGCAGACATCGCATTTGAGGCAATTGGCAACCCAGCAACTTTTACACAAGCATTCAACAGCTTAAAGACAGGTGGTAGATTAGTTGCTGTTGGATATTCTCCGAAACGATGGGATGGATTTGATATCGGTCGTGTAATGTTTCGTGAAATGGAACTAGTAGGGAGTCTGGGATGTCGAACAGTAGATTACCCACGCATTATTGAACTAGTTAGAAATAAGAACCTCGTGGTTGAACCGCTTGTAACAGCAAAATACCCACTAAAAGAAATAAACAAAGCATTTGATGTTATGCGTCGTGGTGAAGGTGTTCGTACAATAATTCTATGTAATTCTTGAAATTAATCATCAAGGAATTTGGAATGAACTATAATGTCACAAGTTGGGATTATCGGTATTGGTCATAGTAAGTTTGGAAGACGCGATGACGTTACCGTTCAAGAATTAGCTTTTGAACCGTTTAAGGAAGCACTAACTGATGCAGGTATAAATCGCAAGGATATAGAAGCTACAATTATTGGAGGAAGTCCTGTTTATATGACACAACGAAGTATTGCTGGACCTGTTACGGAATATTTGGGTTTAAATCCCCAACCAGTTTGGCTTACTGAAGCTGCATGTAGTAGTTCTGCTGTTGCCCTCCGTACAGCATATGCCTTGATAAAATCGAATATGCATGATATAATTTTAGTACTCGGGGTTCAAAAGATGTTAGAAAACCCAACATCTGAAATTCTTAAAATTATGGGACGTACAGGAGATGTGCAATGGGAAGCTCCTTATGGAACAACTTTTGCTAGCTATTATGGGATGTATGCTCAAAGTCACATGGCTAAGTATGGAACAACTTCAGAGCAGCTTGCTGCTGTTGCTGTAAAAAATCATTATTATGGTTCGATGAACCCGTTGGCAATGTTTCAAAAAGAAATTTCAATAAAACAAGTATTAGAGTCGAGAATTATTGCCTCACCTCTTCATATATTTGACTGTTGTGCCAATGCAGATGGTTCTGCAGCACTTATTATAGCAAATGAAGAAAAAGCTAAACAATTATCTGATACACCAATTTGGGTCACAGGTCTTGGTGCAGCTACTGCTCCCTTCTCATTATTGACACGACCAGAATTAGCTACTTTATCCAGTGCAGTAAACGCCTCTAAACAAGCATATGATCAAGCTAAGGTATCTGCGAAAAAAATAGATGTTGCAGAGGTTCATGATTGCTTTACTATTGCTGAGATTATGGCATATGAGGATTTAGGGTTTACAGAGAGAGGTAAAGGGGGAGAATTCGTAGATGAAGCTTATATAGGTGGTCAAATTCCTGTAAATGTTGATGGAGGTTTGAAAGCTAAAGGCCATCCTGTAGGTGCCACTGGATGTTCACAAGTTGTTGGAATCGTTAAACAACTTCGTGGAGAAGCAGGAAAATGCCAAGTTGATAATGCAGAGATTGGTTTAACACATAATGTTGGTGGTCATGGCCAATATTGCGTTGTACATATTTTTTCGAGGTGAATTCCAAGTTGAAGCAATTTGGTTACAGAGATTACATTTCTCAATCTAAAATGGGTTCCCGCTTTTTATCTGCATTAAGAGAAGGAAGACTTGAAGGGACTCATTGTTCTCAATGTGATATTCGTTATTATCCTCCTAGAGCTAATTGTAAAGAATGTCTATCCGATGAAAACATAAATTATATAGATTATTCAGGTGAGGGAAAGATATTATCATTTTCAGAAGTTCATGTACCACCTGCAGGATTTGAACGATTCGCACCTTATACGGTATGTGTTATTGATTTAAAAGAAGGAGGGCGATTAGTTGCATGGATTAACCAAGAGGGTGAACCTCTTAAAATCGGAGAAGATGTTAGAGTAAAACCAGAGGTTATTGAGGAAGATCGTGTCACTTATCGAGTTATAAGGGCTACCCAATCTAAAGAGATAACTAAAATAACTACAACAGAAATAGAGCCTAAATTTAGATTTAAAAAACTTCAAGGAAAAGTAGCGATTATTACAGGAGGAGGAAAAGGGATTGGTCGGGAAATTGCACTGGAATATGCACGAGAGGGTGCTAAAACTATAGTAGCAGCAAGAACACTCTCAGATATTGAAGCTGTTGTAGCAGAAATAAAAGAATTCGGAGGGGAAGCTTTTGCTGTAACATGTGATGTAGCTGATGCAGAAAATGTTCAACAATTAATAAACATTACAATAGAAAAATTCCAACAGATAGATATCTTAGTTAATAACGCAGGAATTTCTAGAAGTGCTTTAATAAACAAAATGACAGATGATATATGGAATTCGGTTATTAATATCAATTTGACTGGAACTTTTAATTGTATTCGAGCTATTGCTCCATATTTTATGAACAAAAGACCTTTTGGAGGCAAAATTATCAATTTTACATCAACTGCTGCAAAATATGGAAATCTAGGTCAAGCAGCGTATGCAGCTTCGAAATGGGGAATTATTGCTTTATCAAAGACTGCAGCACGAGAACTAGCTCGCTATAAAGTGAATGTAAATTGTATTATGCCAGGATATATCGAAACTGCTATGACTGCAGATACTCCTTTAGTCTATAAGGAAGAAACAATAGCTCAAATCCCACAGATGAGAATTGGATTTCCGATAGACATTGCCAAAGTCGCTCTTTTTTTAGCGAGTTCTGATTCCGATTATATGACAGGATCAGTGGTACAAGTTGATGGTGGCTTGAGGATGTAGAATCAAAGTCATAGAATTTTTATGCATGAGTGATTTGTGTGGGATATATTGTGATTCAGCTTAAAGAAGGATAAAAATTATGAAAAATCATGATCTTTGGAAAGATGAATTATTTGGAACTGAACCTCCTTGTACAACTTATGAACTTCGTCCATTAATTGACCCAACAACTGGGAAGGTGGTCGAGGGACTCTATTCTGCTTGGATAATACTTAACAATCCAGCTCAACTGAATTCATATACTACTCAAATGGTTAAAGGAGTAATTGCCGGTTTTTCGAGAGCTTCTATGGACCGAAGTGTTGTGAGTGTAGTATTCACAGGAGCAGGAGATAGAGCTTTCTGCACAGGTGGAAATACAAAGGAATATGCGGAATATTATGCTGGAAGGCCCAGTGAATACGGCTTTTATATGGATCTTTTTAATGGGATGGTTGATGCTATTTTAAACTGTAAAAAACCAGTAATTTGCCGTTCACAAGGTATAAGAGTAGCAGGAGGACAGGAAATCGGAATGGCTACCGATTTAACTATTTCTGCTGATACAGCTGTTTATGGACAGGCTGGACCTAGACATGGTTCTGCTCCAGATGGAGGGTCAACTGATTTTCTTCCATGGATGCTATCAATAGAAGATGCTATGTGGAATTGTATTTCCTGTGAATTATGGAGTGCTTACAAAATGAAACGATTAGGGATGATATCAAAAGTTGTCCCAGTCCTAAAGAAAGGTGAAGAATTTATCAGAAATCCTACCGTTCACACTGAAAAGTATGTTTTGGATGGAGAGATAATTTATGGGGAATTTCTTGTTGGTCAAGCTTTTAAAGAAGCTCGGGAACTCATGAAAAGTTGCACTACTGATTTTTCACTATTAGATAAATCGATTGATGAAATTATATGGTCATTCACAAACCTTTTCCCAGGGTGTTTGATGAAATCTATTGATGGTATTCGAATGAAAAAGAAATTCTTCTGGGATCAAACAAAACTTGCTAATCGTCATTGGTTATCTGTAAATATGACCACAGAGGCATTACTTGGTTTTAGAGCGTTTAACGAAAGAAAAGAGACTGGAAAAGATGTCATTGATTTTATAAAGTATCGACAACTCTTAGCAGATGCTCATCAATTTGATCAAGATTTAATTGAAGCTGTCCTTCCCAAACCAAAAGAAAGGAGTAACGAATAATTAGAGGAGTTTGTGATTGTTTTGAGATTTAATAATGTTTATGTTCCTTCTGGATGTTACTGGAGTAGTCCTTTTGTACGATGGCAAGGTAGTATGGCACATTTAAACTCTATTCCTTTGGCTGCAGAAACAACTAAACGAGCTTTACAAAAATGTAACATCTTGCCCTCCAGTTTAGATGCAATTCATCTTGGGATAACAATACCACAAAAAAACGGTTTTTATGGCCAAACATGGCTTAGTGGATTAATAGGGGCTCCAAATATTTCTGGACCTATGATTAGCCAAGCATGTGCAACCTCAGCTCGGGTAATGGCAACAGCTGCTTCTGAAATTGAATCAAACCAAGTAAAAAATCATACGATATTAGCTGTGACTTGTGATCGAACTAGTAACGGCCCTCATCTCTTATATCCTAATCCATATGCACCTGGTGGAAAAGCTGATTTTGAAAATTGGGTTTGGGATAATTTCAACTATGATCCTTATGCAAAAAATGCTATGATTCAAACTGCTGAAAATGTCGCTAAAGAAGAAGCTATCACTAGAGAAATGCAAGAAGAGGCTACATTATTACGATATACTCAATATAATAAAGCTTTAGAGAATAATGCAGAATTTCTTCGAAGGTTCATGGATATACCAATGGAGATTAAAATTGGAAAGAAAACAGCAATTCTTGAGGGCGATGAAGGAGTTTATACAACTTCTGCAGAAGGTCTGGCAAATTTAAGCCCTGTGATTAAAGATGGTACAGTTACATTTGGTACTCAAACTCATCCCGCTGATGGAAACTGTGGTATGATATTAACTACACAGGAAAATGCTCAAACATTAAGTCTTGACAAAGATTTTGAAATTCAAGTTCTATCTTTTGGCCAAGCTCGTAGTGAGAAGGGATTCATGCCTACAGCACCTGTTCCAGCTGCGAATAGAGCATTGGAATCAGCTCACCTATCTATATCTGATATTACCTCATTTAAGCTTCATAATCCATTTGCAGTGAACGACATTTATTTCAGTCAAAAAATGGATATTTCAATAGAATCTGTAAATAATTATGGTTCAAGTCTTGTCTGGGGCCATCCTCAAGCCCCTACAGGTATGCGCCTTTTAATTGAACTAATTGAAGAACTTAAATTGAAGAATGGAGGCAATGGCCTATTTGCAGGATGTTCTGCAGGTGATTCTGCAGCTTCTATTGTGATCAAAGTCAGTAAGAATTAAAAAAATTACTAATCAGAACTCTAATTAGTTTTTTTCATTTGAAATTTGTTAAATTCAACTATCATTTATTGATCTGTTGAATTTAAGAAGTAAGAATCGCTATTCTATCTAAACAATCGGGGCTCTGGAGGAGTTTTTGAATAATCATAGAACCCAATACCCGATTTTCGTCCAAAATGCTTTGCTCGAACCATTTTTCTTAATAATGTAGGCGCCCGATATTTAGAATCCTGAAATTCGGAATGCATATAATCAGCAATGAACAGTGTTGTATCCAGCCCAACGAAATCCAAAAGGGTTAATGGACCCATTGGATGGTTAAGTCCTAAAGTAATAGCTTTGTCAAGGTCTTCCACAGAAGCTACACCTTCTTGTATAGTGAAAACTGCCTCTAAAAGGAAGGGTAATAATAGTCTATTGACTGCAAATCCGGGAGCTTCATTTACTAAAACTGTTTCCTTTCCTAATTTTTTAGATAGCTGATCAATGAGCCGATAAGTTTCATCTGAAGTTTCATAACCCTTGATAATTTCTACAAGACGCATTATTGGAACAGGATTAAAGAAGTGCATACCAATAAATTTATCTGGACGTTTTGTTGCAGAAGCCATGTCAGTAATGGAAATTGAAGAAGTATTTGAGGCAAAAATGACATTAGGATCACAAATCTGATCGATTTCGCTATAAACTTTGCATTTCAAATCCCGATTTTCTATGATCGCTTCGATAATGACATCAACACCGTTAAGTGCCTCCTTCATATCAGTAGTGCCGTGAATCCTCCCTAGAATTTCATTCATTTGGTCTTGAGTTATTTTCCCTTTTTTTACTTCACGTGATAGATTTTTATTAATCATAGCCATTCCGTTGTCTACAAAACGGTCTTCAATATCTCGCATGGAGACTTGAAATCCAGCTTGAGCACATACATGAGCAATTCCATTCCCCATAAGCCCAGCTCCGAGCACACATATTTTTTTTACATCTTCAATTTTCATTTTGTAACAACTTCCTCTTAATCTAAATACTTTGCTTGAAAACTCAACGAAAAAAGATATTCTGTGTTTCAGTTATTAATTTTGATTAAGTATTAAACCTTTCTCGCAATAGCCGATGTATTATTTTTCCTGAACCTGTTCGTGGCATTTCGTCATATTTAATGAATAGTACCTTTTTAGGCACCTTGAAACCTGGCATATTATTTTTACAATAGCTTCGGATTTCTTCTGCCAAACCATCAGAAGGTGCCCTATCTGCAGTCAAAATACAGATTGCAGTTACCGCTTCACCCCATTTATAATCCTTAAGTCCGACAACAGCACTCTCAATCACAGCTGGATGAGTTGTAATAACCTTTTCGACTTCAGAGGGAAAAACATGTTCACCACCTGTTATAATCATATTTGCTTTACGATCAACTAAGTAGTAGAATCCATCTTTATCGATTTTGGCCATATCTCCAGCACTAAAAAATCCATTATCCATACTTTCAACAGTTTTTTCTGGTAGTTGATGATAATCTGTAAATTGCATTGGACTACGAGAAAATAGTTCTCCAATTTCACCATTAGCTACAGGTTTACGTGTATTTGGATCTAATATTCTAATAATATCCGAACCAATACATTCTTTACCAATAGATCCAGCCTTGGTAAATTGATCCTCTGGCCGTAAAATTGTAACTAAACCGGCTTCAGTTGATCCATATGCCTCAAAGAGTCGGACACCCTTGAAAAGATTCATCACACCTTTTTTCATTTCAATAGTGGCTGGAGCAGAAGAAGTTAATAATGTTTGAATAGAACTAAGGTCATATTTTGATTTAATTTCTTCAGAGAGTCCTAAAATTAGATTATAATGAGTTGGTATCATAGAGGTAAATGTGATTTTTTCACGATCAAATATTCCAAGAAGTTCTTCGGGATCAAACCTAATCTCAAGATGTACATAAACACTAGCTCCAATGTAAGTAAAAACAAATGCATAGAAAGTTGAATTCACATGTGATAATGGCATAAGGACAAGACCATAGTCTAGAGGAGAAAAAGAAAACTCAGCAGCATTAATTAAAAAGAAAGAAATATAAGATTGGTGCGATCTTACAACTCCTTTAGGTTTACCAGTTGTTCCGCTTGTATAAAGCAATATCCAAGTATCTTCAGGATCTACCTCAATTGAGGGATAATCGTTCTCTCCTTGGCTGATAATTTCTTCAAAATACCTCCAATTATCCTTAATACTAATATCACCAATTAAAACATGATGTAGTTTATCAAGCCCATAATTAACAATAAGATCCCAACTTTCGATTGTAATGTCATAATAGGTCTGTTCAACCATTACCATCTTTGCTTCGGCATTACGGACAATCCAGTAAAGATCTTCAGGGAGAAGTCGAAAATTCAAAGGTACTACTATAAATCCAGCTTTTGCTGCAGCTCCATAAATTTCCATGAATTCTATACAATTATTCAATAAAACAGCAATTTTATCTCCTTTTTTCAAACCCATTTTAAGTAGTCCGTTAGCAAGCTTGTTAGTTCTAATATCATATTCGCTATTTGTTAAAGAGCGATTTCTATCCTTAATAGCTAGTTTGTCAGGATATTTAATTGCATTTGCCCGAATAATTTCTCCTAAATGTAACCACGACATTCAAATCAATCCTAATATCTATAATTTACCGTAAGAGCTAAAATAAGCATTTTAACTCTGATTGATATCAAATTTACATTCCATTCAGTGTCTAGCTTTCATAATGTAAATATCAGATGATGATAACAAGTCGATTTCATTTATAATGAAAACTGATATACTCCGATTTTTGTCCTGCAAAACCTTAAAAAATTAATGGTAAATACTCACTATCTTTTTATAGATAATAAAATTTATTTTTGTACCAAATTTTTAATGTTAACAATATAAGCTGGAGTTTATGACAATTTACTTCCCATTCCTTTTTGTTTTAGAAAAGATGAATTTTTGAAATTCTCATAGGGTTCGAAAATTAATCCAAAATAAAATTTATCTGCCAAATCAAGTCATGGAATAGAAATGATTAATAATTTCAAATCTCATTGCTCAAAAATATATGGCAGTTTATATCCAAAGTTTTTAACTTAATATACAGGAGGATTTTGATTGAAATATAGAAAGCTAGGAAAATCAGGGTTAAAAATCTCTGAGCTTAGTCTAGGTGCTTGGTTAACATATGGAGGTTCATTAGAACAAGACCAAAGTAAACCTTGTATCTCAAAAGCTATTGAATTAGGTGTAAACTTTATTGATATTGCAGATATTTATGCCAAAGGTAAAGCAGAAGAAGTTGTAGGAAATATATTGATTGATTATAATCGCAAAGATCTCGTTATCAGTAGCAAAGTCTTTTGGCCGATGAGTAATTCACCAAATGATCGTGGTCTTTCTCGGAAACATATTATGGAATCAATTGAAGGAACATTGGATCGATTACAAACTGATTATATTGATATTTATTTTTGTCATCGGTTTGATCGGGAAACACCCCTTGAAGAGACTGTAAAGGCAATGTCAGATTTGGTGGATCAGGGTTTAGTGCACTATTGGGGTACCTCTGTTTGGACAGCAGCTCAACTAGAACGAGCTGTAGGAATCGCAAAGACTAATGGTTACCATCCACCCTCTGTAGAACAACCACGCTATAATATGCTTGATCGATATATTGAATTAGAAGTCATGGAGACTACATCCCAACATGGTATGGGAATTGTTGTTTGGTCACCTCTGGGTGGAGGATTATTAACAGGCAAATATAATAAAACTATTCCTGAAGATAGTCGGGCAGCTACCACCCAATTTGTTAAACGAGAAATAACTCCAGAAAATATTCAGAAAATAACCCAACTTCAATCTATAGCAAATGAACTTAATCTCACGATTGGACAACTAGCTCTTGCATGGATATTAAGACGACCTGAGATTAGCTCAGCAATAACTGGAGCAACTAAAGCTGAACATGTGGAAAGTAATATGCAGGCTTCTGGAATCGTTTTAGAGAATGATATATTAAATAGAATTGAAGAAGTTCTAGGTAATAAACCAGAAATGCATCCTGTTTACCGTCCACCTTGATAGACGTTTTTAAGTGATTTAGCTAAGATAAAAGGAAGAAAAGGAGTGAAAGAAAGAGGGTGAGGATTTCCTTTTTTTCGCAGAATAGTGTTGAAGATTAAGAGGCTTTGTCCTTTGATTTTTCCTTTGGAGAGGTAAATATGGGACCATTATAGTTCAGTAGTTCAATTGCAATCATTAGTTGGACTTGTGGATTATTGTTCTGTAGTTGAGAGAAAGGTTGAATTGGTGGGTGTTGTTTCATAAGATCATCCTCACAATCAATAGTGGGTTCTTTCATTTCAAATACTATGATGTTACGCAGGTATTATCTTAAGTTCATTTTTTTTGTCGGTATATATTAAGTTTTACTTGGATGAGGATCATTTTCGAGAACTTGTGAGATCTTCAATTAATTATCTTTCTAAATTATTGTCGTAACAACAATGGGAGCAGTGCTTTTATTAGATTTATTTTCCTCTACTGGAAGAGCTCGAATAAATAATGGGCCATGATAATTTAGAAATAGTATAACCTTTTGTAACTGTTCATAATTTTGAAACTCTTCTTTCATCATTCTCATCATTTAAAATTAATATAGCTAATTTATATATCAAGAACAAAATTGATCTTTATATCTTAAGGAAGATTTCATAGTTTTTGACTTAAAAACTCATAGGGAGAAAATAAAAACATAAATCCGTTCACACTCTATATATCTCTTGTTAAAATTTAATTATAGAGAATCAAGCCGATATTTTAAACGAGAATGATGAATACTAACAATTTTGTAAAGAAAATTAATCAAGTAAATGTTTCATCAAAATGAGGATCATACTTAGATAGCATATACCGCCCTATTATCATTCGCTGAATTTGGGAGGTTCCCTCATAAATTTGATACAACTTAGCGTCTCTAAAGAGTTTTTCAATGAGATATGTCTTAATGTATCCATAACCACCAAATATTTGTACCGCATCTGATGCAGTTTTCATTCCATAATCAGAGGCAAAAGCTTTCGCAATACTTGCACTAATAGTATTATCTCGTCCTTGATCGGCCTCCCAAGCAGAAAACCATGTTAACAATCTTGCAGCGTCATAGTGCATTTTCATTTCAGCGATCATAAATTGTATGGATTGAAAATCAGATAATTTACTTTCAAAGGCTTCTCTACGTTTTGAATAAGCAATAGCATATTCCATAGCTGCCCTAGCCATTCCCGTTGCAAATGCTCCTATGGTGGGGCGAGTGTGTGCAAAAGTTTTCATTGCGATAGGAAAACCATTTCCTGGCTCTCCTAATATATGGTCCTTGGGAACTCTAACGTTGTCAAGGCTAATTCGCACTGTATTTGAGGCCTTATGTCCCATTTTCGGTATTGGTTTTCCAAGACGTATCCCTTCTAGATCCATGGGTATTACCACACCTGTTATCCCTTTATGTCGCTTTGTGCCCTCAAGTCGTACAAATGTACTCATAAATGAGGCTACACCACCATTAGTGATCCACATCTTCCTTCCATTCAGTATAATATCATTATTTTCCAACCGAGCGGTTGTTGCAATCCCTGCAACATCTGATCCCATACCAGGTTCAGAAGTAGCAAATGCAATAAACTTTAACTCTTCAGTTAGAGGTTTTAAAAATCTTTCTTTTTGTTCTGCTGTTCCTCCAATTATAATAGGTTCAGCTCCTAGACAGTTATCAAATAATGAAGTTGTTATACCTGGATCAGCTGCAGCTGTCTCTTCTACTATTAAACAGTTTTCTAGGATTCCTAAACCAGGCCCTCCTACTTCTCGAGGAAAAATAGTATTCATTAATCCCTGTTCAAAAGCTTTTTGATAAATTTCGTATGGAAACTCCCCAGATTCATCATATTTACGTGAGACGGGAATGATCTCTTGAATAGCAAATTCCCTTGCTTTTTTCTGTAATGCTTTTTGTTCATCTGTTAGATTAAAGTCAACCATAGATCTTACTTCCTTAATAGTAATAGATATCAAATTTCTTATATAAAAGATTATCAGAGCTCTTTTATCTATCTAAGAATTCAAATAAAACTTTTTCCTGTTTTAGTCATTATACTCTTTTCATTAATTGCTTAAAATTTCTTCATTTCTCTTTTCGGAAGAATTGAGCTGTTTTTTTTTGATTAATCTCTATATTACTTAATTATGGCTAAATGTTTTTTCGACACTTATGATTTTTTGTAACTGAATCATGCCTCATACCGATATCTTGAAGAGAAAGGAAGCTATTTAATATATTAATAAATGAGAGCAAAATATCATTCTGTGTGAATATTAGGGCGAAATGAATTGAAACGTCTTTTCCGTGGGGTTTTAATTGTCTTCGAAGGTATAGATGGATCTGGTAAGACCACTCAGATTCAAAAACTTGTTAAATTTCTGGAGAAAAAGAATTACCCTGTAATAGTGACTCATGAACCAAACCATAACTCACCCTATTATCAATTAATTAAAGATAAAGTAAAGAAGCATCGTGAGGGAACTGCTCCCGAACAAGAGCTAGAATGGTATATATTAGATCGTAAATGGGATTTGGAGAATATAATTCTTCCTGCATTAAAAAGAAAACAGATTGTTTTGGTTGATCGCTACTTTCTTAGTAATGTTGCTTATCAAGGAGCTCTTAAAACACTGAGCTTAGAATATGTGCTTAAACAAAATGATTTTGCCATAAAGCCAGATTTATGGGTAATATTAGATGTTCCAGTCTCCTTAGGACAACAAAGACTTCGTTTACGGGAGAAAAAGAAGAATAACGATCAGTTAGAACTGGCCGAATATCAAGAAAAAGTCCGTGAAAATTATAAAAAATTGATTACAATGAACATTGGAGGAGAGGTTCTTTGGATTGATGCAAGTATTAACGAAGAAGAATTAACCAAAATATTAGGAGAAAAGTTGATAATTTTTATTGATAAGTTTATTCATAATTAATAACTTGAATAAAGCTTATTTTCTCACTAAATTACGTGCTGATAATAAATATTTTTGCAAGTGTTTAACTGTTTGCTCTTTAAACTCTTCAACTTTTTCCCTTCCTTCTGCGGCGTCGTAGATTAAACTAGCTTGTTGCTGAATTTTAATATCTTTGATGATATTTTCGATATCCTTTGCGACATCCTCGTCCATTTCAAATTCCATTTTTCTGATTCTGACTAGTAGAGCTAGCGCATCAGTGAAATTTAATTCGTAAATCATTATTAAAGCTCGAATTACTAATGATTGGGTAATCACTAGGTTTGCATTGTGTGTGGCATTCTCAATTTTCTTCAAAAAGGCCAGAGCAGTATGTACTTGCCCTTCTTCGAGATAACTTTTCGCCAACATGAAATTCCTAAAGTCTCTTAACTCCATCACGTTTTGAAGCGCATTTTCAATTCTAGATAGAGTTAATTTTATATCTGAATCTAGAACCATTAATGATCAGATTCTTTCTTTTATTAATGAATAATAAGGTTTTGGATAAGAAAAAAAAATTATTTGAATTGATTAGAAAAGGGACTAAAAATCCATTGGATATTCAATATTAATAAAAAGGGAAGATTTACTTTACCCGTTTAATAATATGATACCCAAACTTAGTTTTAACTGGAACTTGAGTCATCTGTCCCTTCTGCAGCTTAAATGCTTCTATTTCGAATTCTTTTACCATTTGACCTCGACCGAATTCCCCCAGATTTCCCCCTTTTTTCTTTGAAGGACAAGTACTATATTCACGGGCCATTTCTTCAAATAAAGCTCCACCATTAATTTTTTCGATTATTTCTTCCGCTAGACTCTTTTTTTCTACTAGTATATGTTTGGCTGTTATTTTATTTGACATTATTACACCACAATATCTGAATTTATTCACAACTTTATAATTTATTAAACTGTCATTCTGAATAAACAGGTAATAAGATTGCATAATTTTCAAAGTTCTTTGCTAGGATAGAAAATATTACTTTATTTGTCCTGTTAGTGTTGACCAATCATAACCTTGTTCTGTGATCCATGTATGATTCACAAATAAATGTATCTTATACCAACTAGTGATACCAATAATATCGTCTACACATACGAAATGTGTATTATTTGTTAACCAACTGTAAGATAGGGGATAATCTAGTGCATAGGCAGGTACATCCCAATGAGTTGAATCATTAATAACTACCCAGAATTTTATTGAAGAATGGGTCTGATAATAACTCTGCATCATGCTAGAGGAATTGTAAGAAAACGGTACATTCCCAGTAGTTACGATCTCCTTTCCCAGATAATATCGCATAGCAAAATTAGATCCTGCTTCTGGTATAACCCAAGTGGAGTGGTTATAGTCTCCTCCATGATTTTTAATGTAAATTGACATCTCTTGAAAATGAAGGTCAAAAATCTGATTGTAGTGAGCAAGAGTAGTGACATTTATGAGCATTGCAGAGAGCATTAGAGACAGAATTAGTAAAGCCTGAGGTTTTACATGAGGCTTCAACCAATAAAGTGCTATTAGAAGCAGTATGATTCCTATAAAAGTGATTAATGGAGCTCCTAGTTCAATTGTATCTGAAATCCAAGAGAAATCGAAGCTTAATATGCTATCAAAAAAATCATGAACAACAAAATTATACAAAGGTGTCAAACTTTTAACCCATGCATCAATAAAATATCTATAGGCAAGACCAAAAGTTACAATGCCTGGAAAAGTTTTCAACCAGTTATTATTCATTGAAACATAGATAAAAGGGCCCAGTAGAACAAAGGCATATAGTAAAAAGAAGAAAATAGTATCAACTTGAGTTAGATTGATCTCGAATATAGCCATAAGAAGTCCTGAATAACCAAAGGCAAGTGCAACGATTACAGCTAGAATCCTGTCTATTCGATCCTCAACTATAAATCGCCAACGATCACCGGAATATAAGTATTCAATCCCTTTGGCAGAAATAGCAAGATATGGGATTGCTAATGGAATGTAGTAGTAATTTAACTGAAATTGAGCTGGAAAAAATACAAACGGAATGGTTATTAACCAAGCGATTAATGCTGAACCTAATGCTGGATTTCTTTTGTCAGAAAAAAAGAATGCGTAAATACCTATAACAAATAATCCTCCAAAAAGAAGGATAACAAGAAGATAATCATTAAGCGCACTCCCAATGCTTTCAGGGAGTTCATAACTTGTAGCATGAGTGTATCGCCAACCAATATAATATTCAAAAAATAAAAATGTATATGTGACTGGATTAGGTTTTTCAGGATCCCCTGCAAGTTCTCCTGGCACGCGAATACTCCAAGGGTAAGTACCATCAGCAATTTTTGCGTCCAAAGTTTGTACCCAAGAAACGAATGGAAAGAAGCTGATAATAATCAAAGTAATAGCTAAACCTAAAAACATTAAATCATGTTCAAAGCCCATAAGTTCAGTTTTTTCCCTAATACGGGTTTTCAGATGCAAATTTTTTGTAAGAGAATTTTTAACTTTAGGAAAATATGTTATTCCTACAGTAAGAAGTAATGTTACTCCAACGCCAAATACAGTAATTTGCATGGCATCTCTGCTGAAAAAAGCCCCAGATATCAAAATTATGGCAAACCAAAAAGCGAACCATAATCCATAAATTCCTAAAGGAATTAAATCTAAACACTCAATTATGAATTTGAAAAATCTCCTTCTACCAATAGAAATTTCTAGTCCTAATCCCATTATGAAAAAAAATACTATAAATGCTCCAATTAGACCAAACAATCCAGAGAGTAGATCAAGTAATAATAAAAATAATGAAGTATTTGAAAAAAAATCTTCTAAAAATGTTAATGAGCTTAATAATCCTCCTCCTTCTGGTATATGTTCTTCAGTCAAAGCTAGAGCAATCGCTATAAAGGGTTCTTCTAATCGATCATAGAAAACCTTTGCGATCATTCCTCCTCCAAAACTAGCTAGCGTACTAGCAATAACTACTGAAATTAACCCAAATTTTTTTAATTTGGTTTTTAGTTCTAAATTTAACCCAAGAGTGGAGTGGCAAATGCCAATTATAATTATGTAACATGTAATACCTACTATTAAACCTATGAGTAAGCTACTCAATGGTAAAAAAGTAATTAAATAAGTAATGATAGATGTTAAGCAAAATGCGCTTATAGAAAGAATATTTTGGACACGAAAACCTTTTCCAACGTTATACTTAAATTCTGAATCATCATGTTTATAAAAACTTTTAACGTGTGGTTTTATTTCTTGGAAGAGAGTACGAAGATCATATAAGTCTACATGTCTTTCAATATAACGTATAAGTAAATAGATAACAATAGCAGGTGCAATAAGAATCCCCTGCCATGCTTTAGTAAGTAAATTTAATATATTTACAGCTGCTGCAACTATAAGCAATATATAGCCTTTTTTAGAACGTCTTTCAATGAAAACTGCATCTACAGCTCTTATACTAAGAAGCATGACTAAGGCACCCATAAAAATTACAAAAGGATCAATGTAAGCAGTTCTACTATAAAAAGTCAAAAAGTAAGCCAGAGCAACTAATAATCCTGCAATTATATGGGCAGAGCGATTTTCAGCTTGATGACTGAAGAGTAAATAGATTATGATCGCTAAACCAGCACCTCCAATAATCACAATGCCCTTAGCAGCGAATGTGGTTCGACCAAATAAAGACATAAGGAATGCTCCACACCAAAATGCAAATGGAGGTTTATCAAAAAATTTAATTACCCCGCCTTCTGCAGGATAATAAAGGGGAAGAAATAGATCAGATGGAGAAGGACCAAATGCCAACCGACTTGCAATTGCACTAAACCAGCCTTCATCCCACATATCGATACTAGAGATATATCCGATCTTTACCCAAAACGCAAGGAAACCAATCAAAAGAATAAATTTAAAAGAAGTAATTATGTGCCATAATTGCGATAAATACTTGTTTGTATTACCTGGTTCATCTTTCAGATCAGATTCTGACATAGTTGATCATTATTAATGTTCTATACTTAAGTTTAAGTCTGTTTAGTTAACTTCTATTATATCTACAAAAAATACATCTAATTGTGAAGACTATGTCATACTGGGTATATTTTCTTTTTGTCGGAGATTGGAAAAGTGGAAATAACCGAAAAATCTATATAGGTTATACAAAGCATTTAATAGGTCGACTAAGCCAGCATATCGGACTGAGTTCCATCAAGGGAGCAAAATTCACAAGAAAACAACCAATTGAACTTGCTAGAGTCGAAATATATGATATACAGAAAGAAGCTTTACAAAGAGAATGGCAACTAAAGCATAAAAGTCCTATGAACCAAAAATTCAATAAATTAAGATTGATTAATAAATTTAAAGAGAAGTACCCAAGTGAGCTGCTCAAAATTAACAATTATCTTAAAGATTATTATGAATACCTTAATCTGATAAGCAGGAATTTGTTAAATGAAGAAGCAAACCTTTTAGCAACATTAAAAAGGAATTAACTTTGATTTTATCCTATCCCTATGATTATATTGCCTATTAAATCTAATCTCAAAGCTGATAAATATTCAAATAAAATTGATCTATTATTTGCATATCAAATAATTAAATTAAAAGGGGTATAAATTGGATGTGAAACAATCTTTTGGTTAATATTAATATTATTCTTTTAATAATTACAATAATTTTTTTCCTTATCCTTATATCAAGATATTTTGAAATTATTCCTAGCCTTTTAACACAATTTATGATACGCAATCAAACTTTTGAAAATTTAACTCCCCAAGATCTAGGATTAAATGCAGTAAATGTTTCTATCCCATTATCAGAGGCAGAAACGCAAGGATGGTTTTTCCCAGGTCCTGAAGAACAGGATGCTGTTATTCTTATGGTTCCTAGCTGGGTAGAGGCAGATAACTTTTCCAAATATTTTAGAACTGCTAATTTACTCCAAAAAATCGGATTTAATGTTCTTATACCTCTTTATTATAAAATGGATGCTAATAACACTCAATCTATCAAACTCAATACCTCCACTAAGTATTTAAATCATGTTATTGAAAAAACATATGAATTTCTTATAACTTATCCTGGAATTAATAGAAGAAAGATTGGAATATATACGAACTCGTTCGGAAGCACCTTTGCTTGTTCGCTTGTCTATGATTATCCAATTAAATCCATAGTTATTGAAGATGGTCCTATATCCTTTAACGATATGTTTACGGTGAACGCTTTTGGAAAAAATAAGGCCTTATATTTTATATTTCGTGTTTTTTTCGGATTTTTTACCTTTCCTTTCTTTTGGTTGACTAAATGGCAATCAAACCATTCTCTCCGAAAAATTCGAGCAACACCTTCATTCCTCATAGCAAGTCGAGAAAATCAATTACAACCCCATAAATCAGTTTGGAAGAGTTATCAACGTCTATATAAACCAAAACAATTTTGGTTTGAGCATAGTATCTTACCGAACACCATAAAAGATGTCTGGAAAGAAGAGTACCTCCAAAAAATCAAACATTTTTATGATCGAAATCTAGCTGGATTAATACAACCTGAATTTCATTTTGATTTCGTTGGAGGAAGGAAAGATAAAGGAAAATATCCTAATGAGATCACAATCACAGTAATGCCACCTCAATTAGCTGAAATTCCGCTTCAAATCTTACTAGCTGATAATTCCAATCTTGAAGAACTTCGCATATATTTTACAGGTGCATCGAAAACTATACCAATCTCTCTTGACTTTAAACCAAAATATATGACATTACTCCCTTTTTATGCCGTGGATAAAACTGAGTTATCATCATTCAAACAGTGGAAAAAAAGAGGTTTAGAATTTGGCTTACTAGCAACAATTGATGAACTATTACGGCAGCCATTATCTCAATTAAATCCATTATTAAATCGTTATTACTATTTAAAGAGTATCTTATTATTTGAACAAGGAGAAAAGAATTTAGCTAAACAAATATTAATTACCAAGATAGATGATGATTACTGGAAACAAAAATGCTTGAACGATTCAGATAGTAGACAAATTCTTGACAAATCTAATACTCTTTTTTAATACCTATTTTTGTCATTTCATTCTCTTAAAGTTTAGGAAGACCAGAATAGCAGGAAAACTGACAAAAATCACAATAAGGGGACTCTAACATCATTAATTTACAAAAATAAATAGGAAATTTAGAATTTTTTTGATTGTTGCGATAAAAATACAAGCACTCAATATTGAAATTTCTTGCTACAGCCTCCTCAATCACTCCATCCCCAAAATATTGATAATAAGGACAAGTATCTGGGCAATGTTCTATCCATGAATGGTATTCGAGACATAAAATCAGATTTTTCCTTTTTGAAATAAGTCGTTTAAGACAAGATTTATTCATGAATAAATTCCTCAATGGATTCTATAAAGATATACAGAAGATCCCTTTAATACTCACAAAATTGCTTACCTAAATTTCGAATATATAAACTTCTAACACTATGTTCATTAGACATAAAAGAGCGTAACAATAGGTTAAAAGAATGCAGAATCTTATACAAAACCCACAGAATCTTATCTTTGAAAATCTATTTTTTTTTCTATCTTTAGGTAAATTTGACACAATTCTTACAAAAGAATATCCAAACTATGTTTATGAAGAATTTTTAATTGTTTCAGAACCATGGAAAGATCATTTATCTTATTTTGAGGAAATTATCCCAATTTTATTGGATAAAGAGCAAGAAAAACCCTTGCAAAAAGTAGAACTCTTTACAGAAATCAATTTTGTTATATATACTTCCCCTATGACGGGTTATTTAATTGGTTTAGGAATTAGATTTTTTATGGTAATAAGTAATCCCTTCTCGCTTTTAAATTTGGACCAAGAGCACAGATTACAAAAAACGATGTATCTTCTTTCCCGAGGTATATTGAATTCAAATTTTCATCAAATCTCACAACTTGAAATACATATTCCAGTGTGATAACCTGTGTTCTTCGTCACTCCTTCTTTTTTAAAAGAATTTAATAGATGTCCTCATGCTTTTTATTTACGAAGAATACAACACTTTGAATTAGGCTTCTCAAAGGAAGTTGAAATGGAAATAATAGCATATCGAAAGATAGAAGAATATACGAAAGCATTTTTCACCATCCTATTTAATCCACCTTTAAGTTACTCAGTTATCACTCATAGAGAAGAGATATCATATCTCTTAAAGGCAAGATTAACTTACAATTACTCATTAGAATCTTTGAACGAATTACTTGTTAGAAAATGTTTTAGCTTTCTCGGATGGTTAATACAAGAACTTTGGGTTATGTTACCAAAAAATAAAAGACACCAAAAATATATTCATCCAAATAAAATTTATGAACTAATATTATCAGATCGATTGAAATTAAAAGGATGCCCTTCTCTAGTATTTTTACATCCAAATAATACTTATTTGCTTGTAATTCAATCTTTTAACTCGAATCCAATCTCAAATCGTCTTATAATTTCACAAGCTGCCATCTATTCCCAAATCTTATGGCAAAATGACAAAATAAAATCGAATGATTTTCTATATATCGATTATCAGAGCAATCTAATCATTTATAGGAAATTTGTGCAAAAAGACTATCAAATTCTTTCAGATTTCCTTCAAGAATTTCATGATACCATTGAAGATGAATTATTTGATTCTCCAAACACTAATAATTGTAAAACATGTGAATTCAGGCTAATATGTGAATTAACTGGTGATAAAAATCTCAACAATAATAGACTTAATTTTAGAAGGTTTTCTTGATTTTCTTGTCTGGTACGCAGGAGAATTAAGTGGACCAGATATTATACTTATAGTATCTCATCAAGTATCTTACTATATAATTCTACAATTAATATTAATCCTATTCCCTTTCATAAAACGACTATTAAATTATTTATTTTTTCCATTTAGATGGATTCATGTCTATTTCCATATAACTGCTGCTAAAGAAATTTTAAATGAATTAGAGAAGAAAAAAGAACAAGAAGATTTGGACCCGCTTCTTGATTCAGCCAATCTACGAGCTAGCTTAATTTCGGGATTAGATATCCCTGATGAGAACCCTGGATTGCTATTATCATTAAATAGATTGGAGCATGCAAAACGTGTAGTTTTTGCTCCTAGTCGCTTTGCATTAATAGCTTTTATCGCATATCTCTTAGTTTCACCTATTCTATTATCTAACCAAATTGTTTCTACCCAGCTTGGGGCACTAATTCATTTATATTTTTTCATTGGAATTTTTAGCGTTTTGATGCCTTCTATTAATGATTATTACTTTCTCTTCCATACTCTTCTTTTAGAGATGAATATTCCTTCAAAATATTTTTATATGTCAATTATTGTCTATATAATAGTCATTTTCGATACAGTTTGGCGAACTACTGACTTTTTTCTCTCTGTTTTAATAGGAACTATCTTTTTTATTGCCTATTTAATAGGATTATTTATAATAGGGTATTTGGGTCAAATCAGGAAAGGAAAGAATTCAGCTATCTATTGGCTTCCTCTAAAAAGCTTACGAGAACTTATCTCGAAAGAATCAGAAATAGATTTCCTTTCAATCGAAGATTTGGATCTATAAATTTTCTTTTATGGAAGCAGAGAGCTTTGAGATGATCCTATCGATATGTTAAACAATTTTAATGTAACTCTAAAGGTGGTATTTACTTTTTCAATAAAAAAATGAATAGGTGAGAAATCATGCAATAAGGTTCCATAAATATTCGAATTTTCGGATTTATTTTCAATATCTGTTTTGTAGACAGTTGTTAAGATTGGTACTTTAGAATTTTCAGCAAGATATTTGAGATCAAGAAGATGTTCGAATATTCTTCTACTCCAGAATATTTTTTCTTTGTGAAAATACTTTAGAAAATTAAGTGGAGATCCAAATAACGTATCAATAATGATCAAATTAAACAAACAATTTGATTCTGTGAGTTCACGAAAATAAATTAGCTGTTCTAAAAGTGTTTCAGGACTGATAAAGGTTATGCTTTCTAACTTATCAGATGATAAGAATCTGGAAAAAATAGAGTAGCGAAGATTCCCAGAATGATCACAATAAAGAATTTTGATTTTTCTATCTTTTTTAAATGCCTGTAAAATACCTTGAAGACAAAAGCGCGACTTTCCACCCCCTGAATCTCCCCAAATAGTATGAATAAATCCAGGAATTAAACCTCCAATCTTCATATCAATAATATCAATCTCGAGAGGTATCGCATTTGTAGGATTCCAAAGTGATATTAGATTGTCAAATGACTGTAAATGTAAAGTGACCAGCTCATTCACCTATTAAATCAATAGTTGTTGAATTAAGAATTTGAATTGACTTATTTCGGGTCAATAACAGAATATTAAAAGTTTCGGATAATTTTGAAAGATAAAATTCAATTTCAGGAAGAATATGATAGTAATGGAACATATTAATACAAATCGTAAAAAAATTATACTTTTTAGAACTTTGTAAATTTCCAGATTTAATTATTTCATTCAATAATTCTTCTGAATGTACATTGAGAAAGAAAAAATGAGAGGGACTAAAATCTTGCGTTTCAAAGAGTGTATAAAATTCAGGAAGTTGAATGATTTGATAATCTATCCACAAGATTTTAGGAATTAGTAAATTTGACAGTTTAGTAAATAAATGTTTAAGAGAATCCTTATATTCTCCAATCAGTAAATAAATATGTTTTTGGGGTAATGCTTCATCCATTCAAACTATCTCAATAATTATTATCTTGATTTACTGGATTTAGAATTTCCTTTTCCTGTTGAACCACCATTTCTTGGTAAGCATAATAATAAGGAAATACAAACAAAATAAAAATTAAAACGGGCAACATGATCCATCCTGGGATTGGGTGGTTAATAGGAAGAAAATTAGAGTGAGAATCTTTCTGAAATACTCCAGATAGTTTTAATTCTATCCTAACTGCTTTGGCACTATCAAATCCATTATAATCTGGCTTAATTAAAATAAGAACTTCATTTATTGGATTAATTTCGGAACTAGATAAGGAATAATTGATAATAAGGGTATGGTCACCGATTCCATAATACCTTTGCTGATTAACTGTCACTGAATCAATTTCCAATTGGGTAAGTGTGATACGTAATGTACATAGCAATGAAAAATCAGTGGGAGGAGGTACTACAAATAAATATGAATGAATCGCTAGACTTTTCTCAAGAAATGTATATTTTTCTGGTTCAACAATAAAATATTGACTTGCTGGAAATATATCCAGAGAACTTAATTCCAACGGATTATAATAATCCATAGTAATAAGCTCAGCATTTATAATTTGAAAATTAATATTGGAAGTTCTCCAATTTATAGTAGGGTCTAATATTAAAGTTATAGAAAGCTTTAAGGAGTTTTCTGTTACACTCCCGAGAGGAAGATACAGTTGTTGAGCTAAAGAAAATTGATAGGATTCACTTTCAGATAGAGAGATTTTCTCCATCAAATAAAATGTTCTTGTTTTGAATTGACCATTAATCTTTGCTTGAAGGGTTACACTACTTATAGGTTCACCATGGTTCTGAACAGTAAAATTTAATAAAACTATTTCTCTAGATCTAGTTAAAAGTACACTACGAATATATTCTTGATCCACTGTCGAAATTTGTTCATTAATATAAAGATTATATCGATCTATTACATTCAGATTAGTTTGTTCATTCCCTAGAACAACTTGGATACCAGAACTTACTAAAAAACTAATAACAAGAAAAAAAGTAAAAATTTCGATTCTTTTCATTAAATAATTCCCTCTAAAGTTATTAATATTAAACTAGAAAGATTTAGTGCTATTAAGAATAATCCTCCCCTAAAGAAAAAGGAGTTTGTTCTTTTTTCATTCTTATTCCACTTTGATAATGAGAAATACCGCCCATTCGAGAATTCTTTCCATACATAGTGCTTGACAGGATGGTTTGAAAATATCGATGTTTTTCCAAGAGGGATACCTGGAGCTGAAAAAGCGTCTAAAATCAAGTGGGAAATCCAGCTGATGAGAGCTAACCAAATTAGAACAGAAAAATCGGATCCCTCAGTTATATAGATTAATGGAAGAAAATATAGGACTGTTAGAGGTGAATGGGAGAGAGGATGACGATATTGAGTTAATGTAAATCGTTGGCTAAGATTAATTCTCTCAAATTTTGGACTAAAACCCAGATTCATATCAAGATAATTAGGAACGAGACTAAGAAAACCCAAAGGATATGATAGTAGAAAATAGAACCATAATTCAATAGTATCATGAATAAACGTTGACAGAAAGATGTTCATTAGCGCAACAGCGAAGGTTAGATGAGTTTGGTTTTTCATGGGATTAATCTCGCCTCCTTCGTTTAAATAATCTTCCCCCTATAACTGTAATTGCGAAAATAATCCCTGAAAGACCTATTTCAAATAATGGATTGTTTGTAAAATTATTAATGAAGGATTTAAGATTTGAGGAACTTTCCTTGATATAAGAAGAACTCATTGATTCAGTTGTAGATATAAAAATAGTTAAAGAGTCTAAAACCAACTCACACTCCTGATTTATATCATCAAATACTCTAATAATAACAGAATAATACCCCTGAGCTAAATATATACCAAAAAAGTAATGAGTTCCATTGTAGGATGGATTATTAAATCTTAATTCATTAATATCAATAGTAATAGACTTAACTGCATAATCATCAATAATTTCAAACGCAAAATACCAGTACTGCTCAAAATATCTATCATTTTCTGGAATATGATTGATGGAATATGATTTGATTTGAGGAGGATAATCAGAGTTATTGAACAATCCGTGATATGCATTAACACATCCAGTTATGTCCTCAATGAAAATAGAATAGTTCCAAACTCCTGGATAAAGATCAGGGGTTTCAATCTTCCAATCAAAGTATAATCCAGAAAGCGATGAATACGTTAAAACTCCTCTGCCCTGTATTTCTGAAGTTGAATTAGATAATATTATCTTAACAGATTCAGTATTAATAGATGAATTTTGTTTAAAACCCCTTAGTTCTAATATAAATGAATTTCTACTAACAATAAAACTATCAATTTCAATGTTGGGAGCATACCAAGTTGATTTGTAAAAGAATTTTCCAGATGGTTGAGAATTATCCCATGGATACCAAACTAGAATTTCAAAGGTATAATTATTTGGAGATAAAGGCAAGTTTGATACCCAACGATTCCAAAAAGGTTCAAAAGTTAATGGATAGATTGAATCATCAATAATTAGCTTAACCTGATCCACAGGAAGTGAATAAGAGTTGATTCTTAAAAAAAATTCATAAAACGATCCTTGGTAATTTATACTAATAGTATCTAGGATAGGATCAAGTGGATTCCATTCAAGATTGTATAACCGAAGGTCATATTTGTTATTCACTGTACAGGCAAAAATGGTAATTTCCCAAATTCCTGGAGTGGGTAAGACAATTGAAGCACGATAATTTTGGTAAAAAGAACTCCAGTGAAGAATCGATATCATGCTTCCATTGATAAGAACACCAGCTTGAGCAAAGTCAGGATTAGCAACAACCTCTGCTTGGATTAAATAACCCCCAGTTTCATTTATTTTTGTTAGTGTGGGATTAAGTAGTAATTCAATTGCTTCAACAATGGAAAAAATAATTTTTTTTGTTTTGAAGTTTCTTGCTTCATCAAATGCCCAAACTTGTAATTCATAGGAACCAAAACTGAGAACTAGCGAAATTGGCTGATTATAGGTCTGATTATAGGTATGAACTCCTATAATATTCCATAGAATTGTTGTACCATTCGTAGAAAATGAAATCAAGATTTCCCCTGTATAGGATTGATTATGGGGGGAATAGACTTTAAGACTTGGAGGGATAGTATCAATACTGAAATATGCACGCTTTATCACATAATTCCCAGCAGGGTCAGATACTTTCACTGTGAGATTGTATGAGCCATCATCCAAGGTGAGTTCCATTTCGTTATAACCAATAATTTCTCCATCTAGGAACAATTCTACTATATTTTCGTCTGTTAGATATTTAATATGTACATTTTTCTCTCCATAGGTACAATTTGTTGGAGAAAGAAGAGCTAATGAAGGAGAAGTTGTATCCACTGAAAAAGAAACAAACTCGTAAGTGATCATACCATCTTGATTAAAACCAAACACATGTAGGGTATAATCACCTTGACCTAATGATCGATAAGTCGTTTTCATCCAAGTAGAATTCAAACTATCAATAGGTTCAATAAAATAAGAATAATTATTCGCATTTCCCGAGAGAGCGATCTCAATTATTGAACCATAAATTTGGTTTAGAGGGGATAAAATTATCACATTTGATGGGACTGAATGGATTATAATAATAAAAACACTACTAGTTGATTGTGAATAATAATTGGTAGAACTTAAGTTAGTTTTAACCCTAATATAATAAATTCCTGGAGTAGAAAATAGTACGGAAAAATAAAAAGCTCCACTGTCTGAAGAAGAATCAACTTGGGTATTTGTTCCATTAATTTCAAGAATAATATCCTGATTTGGAATAGGACCCGATACTTCACCAATTACTATCCCATCTATATTAGTGGATAAGTTAACATAAGTTTCACTTGGAACAGAAAGAGAAAGAAAGAGTTCTTCAAAAACTGTTATAGAAAGAGTCTTTTCATGATCATAAACGAAAGGGGCGGTAGAAATTACTTTAAGAGTCTTAATTCCGCGAGAAGAAAAGGTATAAGAATAATTATACACACCTGCAGGTTGCCAGTCTTTCCATAACTGATTTGTAATCCAAATCTGAAATTGTTCATTACAGGTTACTTTAAAATAAAAAGGGTTGTTGACATTTCCATTAGTACTTGCTTGAATTGTAATCTGAGGGATCATCCATATCTCTGAATAGTCATATTTTGTATTAAATGGACCAACAGCTCGTATGGTAATAGGTCCTTTATATAAAGTAGGTACAGACCAATTATAAGATCCAAATCCAGTTGCATTAAGTTTGATGGAACTGATTGGAGTCCATACAGATTCTCCACTTATTTGCCAAGAAAGATTCACAAGATCACTCAATCCACCAGCTAGTAAAATCACCGTCCATTTTCCTCCTACAATCTCTGAATCTATAAAGATCGATAATGGAGGTCTTACGGTGAAGCTAAGAATAGGTTTATTTATAGATGAATAGAATAATTTGACTGGATTACCATTGTACTTGAACTCAATTAAATGTAACCCAATTTGAGCAGAACCTGTTATCACATAATCAAATAAAAAAATTCCTTCTTCATTGGTAATATTTGATCCTAAGGTACTTCCTGAAGTAGTATCAGTTATGGTTATTATCTCATTGATTAGTTTTGTACCCAATTCATCAACTAATTGTCCCCATAATCGGATTGTCTGTCCCTTGACGACTTCAGATGTATTACATCCGATATTTTCAAAGTGAGGATTAGAAAAAATAGTTAGATAAAAATATTCGATATGAGAGTCATATCGTTGTGAACCTGAATATAAAACAACATAAGGAGAGATACCAAGGGGATGAGACAAGGGAATTTGATATTCGATTTCAACTCCGGGTGTACAGTTTTTCGTTTGAATAATTGATCCGTTTAAGAAAGTAAGAGAAATTTGTCCTTCACTAAGAGCCATAGCCCCAGAAAGAACAGTAACTTGAATAATAGTTAATGAATTTCTTGCTATACTAGTTTCATACGTTAAATCAAAAATTGTATTTCCTTTTACGATAAGAATGAAACTCTTTGTTGTATTCATCAAATAAGGAATTAACGAATGTGTGTGAAAAGCAAAGTGATGACTCCCAACTGTTGCATTTTGAGGAATTACGTATTCAATAGTTACAAAACCATCCTGATTGGTAGATTTATTAACAATTGAATAATCATCAGTAATATCAAATAATTCAATTCTACATTCGACAGGATGTGTGTGTATATCATCTTCAGTTGCATATATAGAAAAACGTACAGTCTCTCCTTGTCGAAATTCAGAGCTATTAGTTACATATTCAATTCGAATTTGATCCACAATATCGATATATGAAGAGACATTGGCATAAACATGATTATTACTTGGATCCAACAGCTCTGTCATAATTTGAAGATTCCCAATGGGAACAGAGCTATTTGGGTTGAAGAGATTCGTTATTGTACGTGAAGACACTAGATTCCGAGCAAATTCAAAAACTTGTGAAGTTTGATAGAAAGACCGTAATACTAACCCAAAAGGATGATCACCAAGAATAATCGTGGTAAGCTCAAGCTGATCAATATTTCGTTGAAGCATCGAGGAGTTTAACGTTTGACTCAATGTAAATCCATTACTCATTACTGTAACAGGAATTAATGGAGAAGTGGAGGGTTGTGTCATACTTTGATCGCTTCCTGTATATTCAGCTAGGATGAAATTAATCCCCAGTGGAGTAAATATAGGAAATATATAATCAAAAGAAAAATTATAAGTTGTTGGATCAGAACCCGCTATATAAGGGAGTGGTCCATAGGTATGAATGACAGGATTACCAGAGAGGTTCAAATTTCGAACAAACACATAACCATCTTTAAAGAACCAACTATAAGGAATAATAACTTCAATGGTTATAGTAAGTGATGCATTTTTATAAACAACAGAGGAATTAAGAGAAAGAGAAGTGGAAGTGGAACGATAATCACCTGGTAGATATTCCTCAAAAATAACTTCACAGTAATTCACAGAAGATAAATAATCCCCTGAACTAAAAAATTCCCCTTGAAAAAAATGAGTACCTAAAGGATTGGTAGAGTTAACCAACCATGTTAATTGCAACTCACCATCCAGTAAAATCCCCGATATGTATTCAGAAGTATTCAAATCAGTTACTCTAACTATTCCCGTTGAGACAGGATCATATTCATGATAAACCCAAATAAAAAAGATTATGACATCATTTTCTTTCACTATCCCTTGAGAAGCACTAATTGTTAATTCAGTACTAATTGATAATCCAAAAACCGAAGTAAGAGAAAAATTGGGAGTGAAGAGTGATAAGAGAAAACATCCCAATATTAAAACTCGAGATAAAATTCTCTGATTCAATCCATGCATAATATTTTTCCTCATTAGTAATCTGGATTTTAATTTAAATATTAATAATCTAAAAACTATATTAATATATAAATACTATAAATATAAATCAATAATCAAGTAAAATATCCAATTGTCAACTAGTTTGAATATTTAAAACCCCCCACTATCCTAAATCTTAAATTGAGAATAAAAAATATCAATCTTTCACAGAGATTAGTAATTATAGATTTAATAGGACATAGGAATTGAATTAATCCTTTTTACAATTTTTTTGATATATAAAGCAAGTGCTTAATCTAGTATGAATTATAATTTTAATTCAGATGTGGAAAAAAATGGCAAAAGCACAGACAATAATAGATGAAGAAGTCTTAGATGAAATTGAAGAACCAAAGAAAAGGAAAAAGACTAAAGAAGTAACGAATGAGACATTAACTTTCTTAGAATCTCTAAATGGAATTGGACCAACAACTCGAAAGCGTCTTGAAGATGCAGGTTTTGGATCCAAAGAATCGATCGCACTAGCTACTAGAGCGCAATTGACTGAGATTTCGGGGATTGCAGAGAAAACTGCAACTTTACTAATTCGAGAAGCTCGTGCTCAATTTGATCTTGGTCTAAAGAAAGGAATTAGTTATCAAGAAGCAGCAAAAAAACGAATCAAATTACATTCGGGTTCATCTGTGTTTGATGAATTGTTAGGCGGAGGATTTGAGTCTGGATCTATAACAGAATTAGCAGGGGAAAATGGTTGTGGAAAGACTCAAATTGTTCATCAGTTAGCAGTCAATTGCATTAATCAACTCAAAAAAGATGTAGTATGGATAGATACAGAAGGAACATTCCGTTTTAATCGTATTAAAGAGATGGCAGAGGATTTGGGACTAGATCATGAACATGTTTTAGAACGAATAACGATTGGACGAGCATATAATTCTGAACATCAAATGGCGCTTACTGAAGAAGCCATTACTATGACCCCGAATATTGGTTTGGTAATTGTAGACAGTTTAATGTCAAACTTCAGGAATGAATTCGCTGGAAGAGGAACATTAGCAGAACGTCAACAATTAATTGGGAAACACCTCGCATTTATCACAAAACAAGCTGAAATAATGAACTTTGTAGCTGTTGTTACTAATCAAGTTGCAGCTAAACCGGATGCTATGTTCTTTGGTGACCCCAATAGACCTGTCGGAGGCAATGTTGTTGGTCATACAGTTACAACAAGGATAATGATCCGTAAAGGGAAGGGGGAAAAGCGAACAGCAACTTTAACTAAAAATCCTGAATTACCAGATGGGAAAATTGAATTCGCAGTCATTGCTGAAGGCATCAGAGATTATAAAGGATAATTTGGAATGTGGAATGCGATCTATACAACTAGTAACAAAGATTTTAGAGGATAACTCTACCCTTTTACAAGTTGAAGTTCCTGATTCAATTGAGAAGTCTTTTATAGCTCCACAAGCTAATTTAATTTCTATTATTGCCATCCAACCCTCTGTTGACTTTAATGACGCATCAAATCATCTACTCTATATATCGAGTCTTTCAGGGGTAGAAGTAATTCGACAAGTCTTTCCTATCTTAACAAAAAAACAGAAAGAAAATGGATTGAATGGATTAATGTTACTAGTAAAGATAAAAAAACCATTTACCATTCATTCAGATAAAGCACTTCATTATTTTATAAAAGAAGCCCGCAAAGACTTCCTACGCAATAGATCTACCACATTTTCACTCTTAGAAGCATCAGGTTACAAAGCTACTCTCATAACAGGAAAAAATTTGATAGAGGTTCACTATCATGGGAAAAGAATAGCTAAAGGGGTAACAGTATTTCAAGGACATAAAGGATTTCATTCGAAATTGATTGAACCCTTTCTAAAATTGGATCGTGTGCCCTCACGGTTTATTCAAGATTATCCAGTTCAGGATCTTCCAGTTCATCATGCCATTGGAACAAGAATCGATAATGATACTATCCCCGTGGGCTTTCCAAGATTATCAAGAGGTTCAATTTTGATAAATGGTTCTTCAAATACCGAGTTAATCCTTGTTCTTCAACAATTAATCTTTTCATTATCTCAGGATCGTTTATTAGGTCAAATTTTTGTCATTGACACTAAGAATGAACTTAATGGATTGATTAACCATATTCAAGGTACACCAAACAAACCAAAACGATTACAGATTTTTAGTTTAGGTACAAATTTTTATTTGAATTTATGTGACGTAATTATTCCTATAGGACCCCATGAAAAGATTTCACAAGATAAAGCTGTTGGAAAAGCATGGAAAGCTCACTTGATATCGCAATTTATTCTCTCTTCATTAGATACATCCGAGTACTTAATTTCTCGATACTCTGTACCGCTTGAATCTCAAATCCGTAAATCAGCAAACCAAACAACTTTTACACTCAATGAAGTAAAACTTTCATTTACCAATGATAGTAATAATGAAGCAACAGAAACCATTTATACTGATATGATGTCAATTGAGGCTTTAGAGGGGATATTAGAACAATTTAGATCCTTTAAAGAGATTAATTATAGTTTTTTTAAAGATCACTACCAAAAAAAATTAACTACCTCAAAAACAATCTCGTTTTTCCAATTTGGTAGTCAACCTCAGTTAATAAAAAGAGCTACTATTTTTTTCTTACTAGATTTCCTATCAAAGACATTAGAAAACTCATGTATTGTATTAACTCACGCAGATGAATTTCTGAGTCGTCGAACATCCTATCAGCGATCACGTGAGATAGTAACATCTAACTTAATGAGAGCATGTGAAGAGATTATTTCAAAAAATATTTTGTTAATCTCGAGTTCAAGTCTCCAATCAATTAGCAGTTCCTTGGACTCATTTGAGGAGATAAATAATTTAGTCTACTTACGAATGATAAATTCACAAGATCGAGAAATGCTTATGAAAAATCATCAGTTTCTCTTCAGGACATCAACATCCATAAACACTCAACAACAATGGCTAGGGGTTATGGAAGGGGAAGGATTATTATTTCGGTTCGATGCTCCTCAAAATAACGCGTATCATTTTAAGTTACAAAGTGATATTCCTATTAACACATCACCATTTAAAATTAATCCAATTAAGCCCTGGGGATCATCAACGCTTGGTCTGCCTTCAACAAAATTCGAAAGTCTAATGAATTTATTAAATGCATTAATTCAAAGTCCGATGCCTCAAAGCCAAGTATTGAACTATCTAGGAAATTTAGGGGATCCCGAAGATGTATTAAAAACCTTTCAGGATAATGGTCTCTTTTCACGTAATTATCAAACTGGAAATCAGTTCCTTGCTATCTCAAATTATGGTCATGATTATTACAATGAACAATTAACTAAAATTGCAGAACTTCCTCCTCCTTTATCACAGAATGACATCCTTTCAGTTTCGCAAATGTTTAAACAGTTAGAAAATGAATATAATTTTCTGGAATCAGCTGCTAAAACAGAGAAGACATTGTTTAAACTTAAAGAACTAAATATAAAGGTAAAAAACCTTATTGGGAGTACCCTAAACTACTTAAGATGCCTTAAACAGCAAGCAATTCCATGGAGAAGCTTTGCAGATTACACTGACTTATGTACAATTACTGGGATTGAATATATGGACTTTCAGAGTCTTTTTGAGTTAGCAAACACCATTCTCAATAATCTGATGGTACAAATTGACAGAGAAAGGAAAAAGCTCACGGAAATAGAAATTAAAGAATCTCTAAGAACCTCTTCTCTTCAATTTCCAATGAGAAGCTTAGCAGATCATCTACCTTCAAATGAATTTATACATCTAAAAAATATCTCCAAAGAATTGAATTTGCCTGAGTACCCTACAACCGGTATTCTAGATATTTTCTATGAATTACATTTACAAAATCGATCATTATTTGATGAAGTAGAGAAGAAGGGATATTAATGGTATTAAAAGAGAGTATTTTACCCCCTTCTCTCCAATTGTTTCCTTATCAATCATTAAGAAATTACCAATCACAATTCCTTCGATTTGTAGAAAACAATCAAAAAGTAATAATTCATGCACCAGTGGGATTTGGAAAGACTATTATGGCTTTAATTTCAAGTCTTCCCCTAGTGAAGCAAGAAAATTATCAATTAATCATATTTGTCAGAACAAAAGCCCAGGTCTTTCGTGTTTTCTTAAATGAGATTTATAAAATTGCCAATTCACGGAAATATGGTTATTTAACTGCAGTTCCTCTAATCTTAAAATCGGATCTATGCCTAAAAATTGAAGAAATTCCTCAATTCCATAAAGGGATCTGTTCATCCATTCGTTGTCCACATCTTGAGCAAGCACGTTCAATTCCTGAAGAAGATTTACCAACAATAGTTGAACAAGTGACTATAACATCCCATGAAAATGATAAAATTTCTATTGAAACTTTTCAAAATGCTTTTCGTGAATTTGGTTGTCCTTATTATGTGATTAAAAGATGTATTCCTTATGCAAATATTATTGTAACTACTCAGACTTATATCCGATCTAAAAACCTTCAACCAATGTTTTCTGAGTTGTTAAATAAAAGTACATTCTCTGCTAAAATAGCAATTATAGATGAGGGTCATAATTTTTCTGCTGATATTGAAGCTGAAATTTCACTAAGTGATCTTCAACGAGCTTCTTCAATTATACCACTGAAGATTTTCGATACTCTTCAAGATCTAATATATTTTCATAAAGGAATGGTTGAAAGACCATTCGGATTGTCTGTTGCAGCAATCGATGCTTTTCTTGACCATGAAAAAAAAATAACTCTAATAGAAAAGACCCAACTATTAAAAATAAAAGATTTTATCCAATCTCGAGGAGATATATGGATTTCTGAAGAATCCAAGATAATACAATTAAACCCTTTTCCCCAATCAGTATTTGAGTTTATTAACCCTTTTTTCCAACGAATAATCCTTATGTCAGGGACCTTCCAACCAATCAAATCCTATAAACTATTATATGGAATCAATCATTATGCAAATTTATCTATTCCCTCTGATTTTCAATTTAGTTTTAATAGCATAATGTACAACAGACGATTCACCTCAAGATTTACTCAACGTTCCGCTAAAACATACGAAAATATGGTAAATGTTATTCAAAGGCTACATGAATCAAATCCATTTCATACAATAGTGTTTACAACCTCACATGAATTCAAACATAAATTAATTACTCATCTTCAACTCCCTAATTATTATGTAGAAAAGATTGATTCACCACCCCATTTCTTAGATGAACTATCAGATAAAAAACACGAATTAATACTTGGAGTGCTTGGCGGACGCTTATCTGAAGGAGTAGAAATTCTGAATCACGACAATCGAAGTCTATTAACTTTAATTATCATAGCAGGGATGCCCTATCCACGTCCTGATGCTACAAATAAATTACTACGTAACCTTTATACAAGAAAATGGGGAATTAAAATGGCGCAACACATTACTACACTACCATTGACACGGACTATATCACAAGCAATTGGTCGAGGGATCCGTTCTGAATCAGATTTTGCTGCTAGTTTAATTCTTGATTATAGAGCAATTCGTCTCCGTCCTATGCTCCCACCAACTAAGATTTTCAAAGATCTTTCTTCCTTGTACAATGCCTATGATCTTTTTTATGCTAAAATGCGCAAAATTTTCTCACTAAAGGATTAATATTAATTAATGTTTTAATAATATCTTAAGAACTGGAAGAATTTCATCTATTGTCATGATAGGAATACTGCAAAGATTGAATTTCCCAATAAGATTAAATAGAGTATATCGGACATCTAAACTATAATCTTTTAATACGCTTGGAATATATAAGACCTTAATCTCTTTATATTTTTCTTTTAAATCATTAAGAATATTAGAGGCTTCAGGTAATATTGAACTGATTGTTTCGGAGGTCAGAATAAGAATAAAATCTTTTTTTTGGTAATCAATCCTGGATACTTAGTCTTGTCTGATTTTACAATATTATAATTTTCTGAAAGGATATAGGGAATTTTTGATTCATATAAAATTGGTGATAATCTTAATTCTATTTGATCGGATTTTTGCTTTTTTCCCATGATTTGAGACTTTAGTCTTTTATTCAAGATTTCAGGGTCAAAATTAGATTTATTCTTATTTTGAATAGAAAAAAACCGCTTTTGTTCATTTGTTCCTTTTCCAATTAAGAAAAATCGTGGAATCTCAACATTTAATGTATTTAATGTTTCTATTGTGTTAGTTGCGACATCAAAGGCAATAATAATAAGGGAATGTGATGCTAAATAGTTATTAACAGTATTTGCTATACATATAGTTACTTTTCTTTCTGTAAAGGGTAATAAGTACCGTTTCAAATCTATTTCATTAAACGAGCTTATTGGATGTTCAACATATAGAACTCGTAATCCGATTTCTTGAAAAGTCTTCTGAAGAAATCTTGCATTGTAATAATTATGTGTTAAAACTAAAATACCCTCAGAATATTGGGAAATTAGTTTAAATAACACTTGGATCTTAGGATGGGGAATCTCCCTGTTTAAATGGATATATTCTCTCAATTTTTGAATTTTTAGATCATTTAAAAACACTGAAATCGCTTTTTGACCTAATTGATCATCTATTTGCTTTGACTTCAAACGAGATTCTAAATTATCAAAATAGTCTATAACACCTTTAAAACCCTGAGAGATTACCAAGTGTAGTAATGAATAGATTCGATAGAGATTTCCTGTTTGAATCATTATTTTTGTATTTCCTTCCCTCTTTAAACTTTCATGAATAGCTTTAATTTGTCTAATAGGGGCTTTTAAAGTAAGATTAATCCCACTATACTTAAGATGGTCTATCTCGAATTCCCTGAGCTGATTAAGCAGATCTAATATGAAAAAATACTCTTTCGGATAAGGAATGTAATAGGGGTGAATATTTACCTTTGATTCTCCAGTTTCATTCTGAAGTCTTTTTACTTCTTGTAACCCCAAAGCATTACACACTTGGAAAAGTCGCTCATAATTGTTAATTCGGGTACACCCAATAAGTCGAGATTTTGATAATTTTTTAGTTATATAACGTATAGAACTTGAACCAACACATCTTTCTGCAGACAAAATAAAGATAAGGGTAAATTTATCACAATTTTCTAGATTTTTTTCTTTTAAATCATTTTTCAATGTTTTAGGAGTTGTTAATATTATCGAATAATTTTGATAATCTTTTTTACGAGCATTTGGTAAAATTGATCCGTTCACTGCTGTAATACGATGGTCAATTAAGCCAGAAGTTTTCAATCCATTTAGGATATAATTCTGAAAATTAGGTTTTAGGATAACTAATATCTTTTGATTTTGCTTGTTTTTCTGTTTTAACATAAAAAGAGATACTAAGCTCATCATTCGTAACAAATTAGAATTTTCGCGATAAATAACTAATATATTATGGTCAAGAAGACTTGGTAAGAGTAATTGCTCTTCAAGTGAAGGAATAAATCCTAGATTATTTATCAAATTCACGCTTTCATCCATACTCATGCTTTGACTCTTCCCTGGTTTTTAACCTGTTATCAATTGGTCTATTAAGAAACTGGTGAAAGTCTTCTATTTCAGATGACTGGTCTAGATTTTTAATACAGCTTTTATGTGCACTACAGGTGATTACTTTAGCATTTCTGATGACTAAATCGGGAACCCGACGATTTAACAGAAAATAACATACGCCCCCTACTCCATAATTACCAAACTCACAAATTAAACACAATGGTGAATTAAGAAAGATTTCATCAATATATGGTTGAAGATGTAATTGATAGGTCATGAACTCTCACCTAGATTTTTTCATCTAGGTATAGAACTTCTAGTTAATATATCAAAAATCAAAATTATTATTATTTAAGCTAATTTTCCAATACTAACTTGGAGAACTTAAATGTTAACTGAAACTTATCTGATAAAAGTTCTTGACACAATTCTAAAGGAACAGGTGGAATTTCTTTCTTTTCCAGAGCTGCAGATTACCTCAAAGAACCTTGATTTAAAGAAAATTGTTGAAAAAGATCAAATCCGAATTGATCTAGCAGCATTAAATAATTTTGATGGATCTATCTATTTCTTTGAAGCAGAGACTACACTTTATAGTTTTCATCCAATATCCTATCGACATTTTTGTGACTTTTGTTATCTAGTTTGTCCAGCAGAAAGCTTTGACCTCCTTGATTCTGAATCAAAACAGCAGCAAATTAACTGGGCAGATGAAATGGGTGTAGGAATCATCACAATAACCTCAGATCGGAATGTTAACATCCGATTACGAGCGAAACGTCAAGAATTAACACCAGTGATTCGAAAAGAAGTTATAAGAATGATGGATCAACGCACTCGTATTAATTTTTCAACAATTCCTCTGTGGGAGAGAACTTTTGCCAAAAATTCTGAAGGAATGGGAGAGTAGAAAGTACGCCACGAAAAGCCAAGATGTCGGTTGGAAACACAACTGATAGAAAAAAAGCAGATTTATTCAATTCTATTGAAGATTTAATTAAAAAAGGGTATATCCAAGATGCTATCGACCATCTCGAATATCTTTATCGAACAACACCATCTATCAAACAAACTATCCTTCTGAAATTCGCAAAGCTTTATACTCAAATCGCACAACCTGAAAAAGCACTTCTATATCTTCAGAAAATAATTCCCACTTCTGATTTACAGACAAATGAATTAATATTTGAAAATTTAATCAAACTCGACAAGGAACGTCAAGCAATAATGTTTATCGCACGATCAGACCTTTCTATAAACCAAAAAACCATTCTCCTTAAAAATAATGGTCTTTTAAAAGAGCCTTCAGTCTTAATACAACCCGTAATCCTTCAATGTTTGAAATGTAATTCCTTCCTGTTCTTCTTGAACAATAAATTAACCTGTCTAACCTGTAGATGCTAGCTTCCCTCAAATACTCCATTAATAGTTCTCATTAATTATTGATTTTTCTTTTTGGATCATTTCACAGAGGTTTTCATCTTTTTTTTTGTTAATCTCTTCTATTAACCTATTAATAAAACTTTCATCAAATTTCTCATCTTTTTCATCCGATGATTTTAAATACTGAACCTTAGAAAAATCTATTACAACATTCGGTTCAGACGCAGTAGATGATTCACCTGATAGGTTAGAGGGAGCCTGTTTGGCAATAAGATCTTCAGAAAGAATTGAGGTTGTTAGAGGCAGGGGTAGGTTCCCCTCTTTCTCTAAATAAGTATTAAAATATGTATTATTATGATTTTTAATATTTTGTACTTCTTCAATTGGGATGTTTACCTCTGGATCAATCAATCCAGAATTAGCTTTCTCATTAGATTGATTTAGATCTTCTAATATGAATTCTTCCTCTGAATCAGGAAAAAGGTCAAAATTTTTTTCAATTTCAGATTTATTATCTTTAGTGTTAAAATTATCAGTTTCAGAGTCTAAAATTTTATTATTTGTGATATTGGGCTCATTTGGAATTATAATTTCATGAGGGGATTTTGGGGGAGAAGGTGGATCCTGATTATCAATTGCTAAAATACGTGAATTAAATTTGAATTCTGATAATCCTGGTTTAGATACGGCTGAAATCACTAATCCAGGGATAACTTTTAGTAGAGTTGTCTTAAAATCTTCAAGACGTTCTTTTAGGGATAGATGAAATTCACCTAATTGTCTAGGATTTTTTATTAATTGCAGATAATTCAGATTAGGAAAATCAAGTGTCAGGTTAAAAATTGTTTTAAACGCGTCCTCTGAAACTCGGAATTCAAAGTTCGTAAGATTTTTTACTACAGATAGTCGAAAATTCTGTGGTTTTGCATCTACTCGAAAATCTATTATTACTGTTGTTCGGTTCTCTTTAAAAGAATAGATTATCATAGCTCCAGGAATTTCTTCAGGATAGAAAATTTTTTCACTCATTTCAAGATTAGAAAAAGAAAAAAACTGATGTTGCTGTTTTAACTCAATCTCCTCTAATATAAGCCCTATAAAGTACGCTACACCTCCTGTTAAAAAGACAATTATAATTCCAGTTTCACTAGATAAATAAATGACTACTCCGAAGAGAAATCCAATTATTGTAGTTAATGTACTTCGACTGATCATCTCAAATAATATTGATCTTTTTCCTTATATATTCAGAAAAATCAATGTAAAGCCTGTAAAATATCATTATAATCATCCCCAATACTTGAAACACCACCTGAAACGATCTCATCTGCCAAGAGTTTTGCGCTCTGTTTATCTAATTGTGAATTATTATTACTACACCGTGGTAAGAAAACACATCGGGGACAACCTTCTTTACAAGAACAATCAAGGATAGAAATAATTCGATTAAACAATTCTTCTAAGTGTTGAAGTAGCATTGCACACACCCCTGATCCAGATCCTTGATCAAAAAGTAAAATATAACCAGAAGGTAACAATGTTAAACCTCCAATCTCTGTTAATTGTCCCCCAATAAAAGGAAGACTAGCATGAAGAAGAACATGAACCAATGTGTGCAAACCGGAAGCTAAACTGGATTGATCTTGGATATGAAGCTGTGGTACTTTAAATAATATTCCTTTAGATCGTGATGAATAAAAAAGGGGATCCTGTAGCTTTTGGACACTGGTACCAGAGGGAATTTCCAAGGTATAACCATAAACAGTCCATAATATTTTGACTTCAACATAACCAGCTTCGATTCCTAAAACGACCTGTTTCTTCAAAATAGAGAGGATCTCTGGTTTCATAGAAGAGAGGGGAAAAGTGGATCCCCAAACATTTTTTGGTTTAATTAATTCAGCACTTCCTCTTAAACCACTAAAATAAAAACTAGAAACTTTATAGCGGATTCCTCCTGCGTAATAGAATGCTCCAGGGTGTAGTTCAAACATCGCAAGTGGCATGGCTCTTCGACCAATAGTTTTTCCTCCCTTCAATCGGATAAAAACTTCATGATTTTTTCCACGAATTGAATATCTCTGAGCTTTTTCTCTACCAGCTTCTGTTGGAGTGAGCCATATCTCATCTTTCACCATTAAGTAGTTCTCTTTGACCAATCTATTCAATACAGTATAAAAAGGAGGAAATTCTAAGGGACTAATTGATATATCGCGATCTAACGCCGTACAAAGGAGCTGATGTTCTGCAACAAATGGATTTGAAGGATCGAAGTACACATCCTCAACATCAGTATAATATGTTGCTGGGTTTTCCAGATAAAATTGACTTATTGGATCATCAGCATTCAGGAGAATAATAGCAATAGCTTCTTGACCTGATCGTCCAGCACGACCAATTCGCTGCATAGCACGATTAACAGCAATTGGAGGAGTTATTACAACATTGATATCTCCAATATCTATCCCTAATTCAAGGGTTGGTGTTGCTAAAAGTACATTCAATAACCCTTCACGAAAATTATGTTCGACCTCCTCTCTCATGCTTTTTGATAATCCTGCACGGTGTATAGCAACCTTTCGATCTTTTCCTCCAAGTTTTTGATAAAGGAATTCAACCTTACGATGGCTATCTTGAAAGATTAACATCTTACCATAAGATTTGATACTATTAACTAAAGACACTAAGCTATCGGTTGTAGATATAGATGGGTAAGGAGAAAGTATCAAAAAATGCAATTTACCTCTTTTTCCATTTTCGCATTCTATTACCTTAATTGGTCTCTCAAGCAACATTGATACGAAGTTTGATGCATTTGCTACAGTAGCTGAGGAACCAATGAATTGAATTTTGGTTTGAATGACTCTTTCTAACCTTTTCAAGATAAAATACATATTGCTTCCTAAAGTTCCCGAGTAAGAATGTATTTCGTCTAGTACGACTAGTTTCACTGATGCTAATAGTTCTTGAAATCTTAAAGCGTTTTTTCCTATTCCTAAATGATAATTTAATATATCTGGGTTCGTGATCAGAATTTCAGGAGGATTAACATAAATTTTTTTTCTTTGATAATGACTAGTATCACCATCAAATACACTAACTGTTAATCCAACCTTTTCTGCGAGATCCACAATCTTTCGATGTTGATCCTTTGCAAGTGCTTTCATTGGATAGATAAGTAGCAACTGAACTCCATAACCTTTGAATCTTTTCACTTTCTCTAAAGCTGGAAGGAGAAATGCTTCTGTTTTTCCATTTCCTGTTGGTGCTACAATACAAACATCTTCACCTCGAATAATAATTTCAAATGCTTCTTTTTGAAACTTAAATAAGTGAGATATACCTTTTTCAATAAAAAATCGTTTTATCTCTGGATCTAGATCTGCCTTATCAATTGAAATCCCATTTTCTCCTGACTGTTCTGGGAAAAGACGGTAATCGACAATTTGATGTTGATTATGATTTATAATTTTTCTAATTGGGAATGGAATCTGTTCCATAGGAATATTATAGATAACAGCAAATGAATTTAAATTTAAAACTGTGGAAGGTGCAGTCTTTTTCAGTTGTAATCCATCTTGAAGTCCCAATTCTTGAACTTGTGGAATAGGCTTCAATTTTCCTGAACTTTTCAAACGTAGTTTTGTTGCTTTTTGTAATTGTGGACTTCCTCCTCCGAAAGAATAGTATTTTCTAAGACAAATTTCACCTTTCTGTATATCTTTTAACTTGAAATACAATTTACTTAATTCTTTCCAAGTTTGGCTATGAGTTCTATCAATTTCTAGAATGCGTGCATAAAATTTCTTAGCTAATCCAACCTGTTTTAATTTAATTAATAATTGAGCGCATTCACTTAGAAGATCAAGAGGTATGCTATCTACTTTGAGAAATCGTTGAACTCGTTCTAAAAAATCTCTAACATTCTTTGTTTCTTGATATTCGGTATACCATTCGTAATATTGGGTCCAATAAGGGTGCTCCTTTACTTTTAGTGTTGACATAACTACTTCAGTAGCTATTGACCTTTTAGCTTAAGTATTCAAAACCAATGTTGTTACTTTTCCAAGGGATTTTGTCTTCCCATTCTAAAAATCATTTTTTCGAATATATAAACTAAATGAGTATTATTGTCTACTGAATAGAAATATTCAAGATATAGGAGTATGAAGATTGTGATAATAAGCCAAAAAATCCTCAGAGATGAGACTTATTCTCATTTTTTGAATGATCCATCCAATTTTGTAAAGGCATCTAATGAGGACCTGTGGTCTCTCGACCCAACTATTATTATTCAAATCCAACTTGAACATCTTAAAAAACGCTTTAATTATTTTTTCTCCCGAATTCAGGCTTTAAAGATATTAGCTTCAGAACAGGGAATTTCAAAAATTGAAACATTGGAAGATATAATACCTATACTCTTTAGTCATACGGTTTATAAGTCTTATCCACTCTCTTTAATTGAAAAAAAACGATTTCATTCCCTTACTCAGTGGTTAGATAAATTGACTATCCACAACCTGTCCATAATAGATACATCAAACTGTAATACTATTGATGAATGGCTAGAACGTTTAGAACAGCAATCAGATCTACAAGTAGTTCATTCCTCCGGTACATCTGGGAAATTATCTTTTCTTCCCCGAAGTGAATCAGAAATGGAGAATTTTAAAAATGCATTTTACTTATTTGTTGAAGTTTTAACAGGGGTAGATGCTCATGTCACGAATCTTCCAGTTTTCTTTCCAAGTTATCAGAATGGTCGTCAATTAGCTCAACGTGTTCTAGGAAGATATGGCCCTTTACTTGCTGGATCTCTAGATGAATATCATACTGCATTTCCAGGTTTTATGTCTGCAGACTTCATGTCATTAGCAGGAAGGGTGCAAGCAGCTAAATCAAAAGGAGAACTTGGGAAGCTTCAAATGATTAAGGCTGTAACCTATAATAAAGGAGAATTACTGAAATTGAAAAGAAATAGATCTAAATTTCTAGATGAGTTTTTTCAAAATATGATAGAAAATTATCATGGAAAACAGGTATTTTTGATGGGTACGTTCCCTACTCTTATTGAAGCAGCATTTGAAGGTGAGAAACGAGGATTACGATCTATCTTTGCCCCCAATAGTGCTATTGTAACTGGAGGAGGCATGAAAGGAAAAAAATATCCTGAAGATTGGTACAAAAGGACATGTGCTTTTTATGGCGTAAAAGCTATTAGAGATGGATATGGGATGACTGAAACAACTGGATATATGCCAAGTTGTGAGCTTAACCATTATCATATTTATCCCTTCTTAATCCCCTTTGTATTAGATCCACAAACAGGTACATCTCTTCCTCGAATTGGTAGTCAAACTGGTCGTTTTGCCTTCTATGATCTGCTCACCGAGAGCTATTGGGGTGGTTTTATTACTGGTGATGAAGTTACCCTTAATTTCACGGATCAATGTAATTGTGGACGAAAAGGTCCTTGGCTTGAAAAAAAAATCCAACGTTATAGTGAAAAACAAAATGGCGATGATAAGATAAGTTGTGCTGGTGTCCAAGACGCTTATGATAATTTCATTGATTATCTTTTAGAATCCTTAGAGGAATAATCCACCCTATTCATCTTCTTGGTGAGTATATGCAGTTAATCTATCCCTTTAAATCTTCTGTTGAAACAATAAAATTAGATGAATCATATCAGATTCCTATTATTGCTAGAGGACGTGTAATTACAGAATATTCGCAATCTTTTGGGGGAAGATATGGAGCTACGACTTTTATCACCCCAGATTGTAAAAAATATTTACAATCAATTGTTCAATCTAATCCTTCTGCTTTAAAAGGACTTTACAATCTGTCAATTGATGAAATTCTTGATTTTTTACATGATTTTGGCCAACATTTGACTTTAGGAGAGAATGAATATTTGAATCAAGCATTTGAGCATAGTTGTGAAGCATCAGGTCTCACAGCTCCAGTTTTAAGAAATATATATGATTCTCTTTCTCTTTTCCTTAATAAAAATGTTCTTCGTGAGATGCTTGAAAAAAGAATTGGTATTCGTTATCTTGAAGAATGGGTTCCAACTGAGTTAATTGACGGACGCACTGTTTATATCAGAGCTTTTGGATCAAGGACAGTTCATATTATCGCAGGCAATGTTCCTCTTGTTGCAGTAGGAACTATTGCACGTAGCTGTGCTACTCGATGTGATACTATCATTAAACTTCCGTCTAATGACCCTTTTACAGCAATTGCACTGGTTCGTACAATGATTGACATGGAACCAAATCACCCTATCACTAAATCCATTTCAGTAGCTTATTGGAAAGGTGGAGATGTTAATTTTGAGCAGAAATTATATAGACCTGAAAATATTGAGAAAATTATTGCATGGGGGGGATTTGCTTCCATAAAGCATATTACGCGCTATTTACAGCCAGGAATTGATCTTATTACATTAGATCCAAAATTAAGTACCTCAATTATAGGTATGGAAGCTTTTTCTGATGAAAATACTCTCCGTACTGTAGCCCAGCGTGCTGCAATTGATGTTGGAGCTTTTAATCAGGAAGCTTGTGTGAATAGTAGAATAATTTACGTCCAATCAGGTACCGATCCTGAAGGTATCAAAAAATTGAATATATTGGCCGCTTACCTTTACTATTCTCTACTAAAACTTCCTAGCAATGTTTCTACCCCCAGTAAGGCGATAAATCCTGAAGTGAATGCATTAATTGATGGATTACGTCTTAATAACGATTTTTACAGAATTTTCGGTGGCGAAAATAATGAAGGATGTGTCATTGCCTCTCAGTTTGATGAACCAGTTGATTTTTCAACCAAGCTTTGTGGTCGTATTGTAAATTTAGTACCCATCGATGATTTACAAACTGCGATTAAATCAGTAAATAGTTATACACAAACTGTTGGAGTTTATCCTGAACAGCTGAAAAAGGAAATTCGTGACGATTTAATATTACACGGTGTCCAACGAATTGTTAGTTTAGGTTTTGCTACCATGGGTTCATTTGGTACTCCTCAAGATGGTATTGAACCTCTACGTCGTATATGCAAATGGATTATGGATGAATCAAGTATACCTTCTTAAATGATTTCCAGTTTTTTTCTCTGTTTGCAGTAAACAAATCCTTTTTTATATGATAATATTTTTGTATTTTAAAAGAGGTTTTATTATATGAATCAGGAGTCTCCTTCTCCTCCTTCTCTTCGCAATATCTTGAATGAAATAAACTCTTTATCAGGATATCGTCGTGCAGAAATAATAAAACAATTAGGTCAAATGGATCTTCAAATTCAAGATATACCACTAGAAATCCATACAGCTTTAGAAAAAGCGCTTTTAGATCCAATGCCCGAGGTCCGAAAGGAAACAATTATGGCTTTAACTTTTTTAGAGGGAAATATTGCCTTTCCTTTAATAGAACCGCTTTTAGAAGATCCAGAAATTTCAGTTGTAGGTACAGTGATAGCTGCTATTGGCTTTCTGAAATTTAATCCTTCTCCTGAACTTATTAATAAATTAATTGCATTCTTGAGCTCACCTAATCCAGAGATCCGAGATAGAACAGCAAGAGCCATTGGACGATTAAAGATCCAAAGCGCATCAGAGTCACTTATTAACTTAGCTAGTAATGATCCTTCTCCTGTAGTCCGTGCAGGAGCATTAGTTGGTCTTGGAATGCTTGGGAAGAATAGTGATCCAAGCGATCAAACACTATACTATAAACTTCTTCAATTGTTAGAATCTGAGACTTCACATCTAGTTATATCAGCAATTAAAGAGACTTTGACCATTATTAAGAATCCATTGGACACTGATCGCTAATAGAACGTCTAAATTAGCTAAGTTCAACCCATTGCTCTGGAGAAAACCATCCATGGGTTCTCTTTTCTTCAAGTATTTCATCACGAAAATCAGGGAAAAAATAGGTTACACCTCCCATTATACTCTCAATACTCTTTAACCCTGCTAGATCAGACAGGAAATTATGGACTTTGTCAATTTCTGAATAAGAGGAACACAAGAAGCCAATAATTAACACCTGATAATCTATTACTCTCCATGATTTCCAAAAGCTTCCTTTAAACTTTTCTCTAAGTTCCCATTCAAGCTCTTCTTGTAAAAGCTGAGTTAATAGGTCTAAAGTCAAACAAAAAACTGTAAATGATTCTTTTTTGGATTGTGCAGGATTGATGTAAATAGTTTCGTCGATTAATCCAGCCTGTCGAAGGAAATATAATCTATCAGCGATGACTTCAACATCAATTTTAGTTCTAATTGAAAGTTCTTGAATGGAAAGACGCCCTTGTTCTCTGAGATGTGATAAAATAAGCCAATCCACCTTCTCAAAGACATGTGTACCACGCATTTCAGGATAAGGATGAATAGCTGAGGGGGATCGTTGCAACCGAAAGATCCGTAGATCAATGAAATTTTTGTGAAATTGGCCAAAATGGTTCAGTAGGTCAGAAAGATCATCTTCATTGCGGTAATGGATCATAGCAAAACCTTCAGTATGATCTTTTGACATTGAAATATATTCTACACACGATTGAACTCCGAGAAGGGTCACTCTTTCAGTCACAAGAGGGATATTTGACCTGAAAAATAGGAAAGCATCATTTCCGAATATTAAAGGAGAAGGGACAACAGTAAACTTCAAAATTAATCGATCATTAACCATCTGTCTGATACGAGATCCCACTTCATTAGTTGATATTTTAAGTTTCGTTGCTAAATCAGTAAAAGAAATTCTACAGTTCTTTGACAGCTCGAATATCAAAGTTCGGTCAATTATGTCCATGATTTCACCTATCTGTTAAAATCTGTTAAAATTCTTCAATTATTATTATTCCTTCCATTCCTTCATAAATAAAACATTTGAATAATTGTATTATATTATTTAAATTCTATCGAATTTGTATTACTTATCAGACTTCAAAAGGTTTTTCTGATTAGTAACAAAACAACTAATTTTATTGTAATTAAATCTTTTTTAATATAAGTTCAGACTTTAATATGAATATTTATTTGTTGACGATCATATTGATATGTTTGTAGTTAATCATCTAGGATATTTTTTCTAGGTACTCTTATTTAATAATTGCAGTAGGGATAACATTTTTATACTTGTTGATTGTTGATTGTTGATGATCATCAACAAATATTTTATCTCAACTAGATGGCTAATATGCCTCAATGAGAATAGATGAGTATTATCTACCTTAAAAGAGAGAAAAATAACCCTTAAGTGATTAAAATGGCAATTACTGAACAAAGTAATCAAATCGGAACTGAAGAATTCGAGCATGTAGTAAATCATCTTCCTAAATCAGCCCGTGAGATCTTTCGCGTTTTGAAACAAAATGGTGCCCTGAAACCGCAAGAAATCGGGTCATATACCACACTTTCACATCGGACGATCCGATATGCTTTAAAAATTTTGGTAGATCATGAATATATTCAAAGAGTTCCTGATCTACACGATTTACGCTCTCACTTCTACACTATAAACTAGGAAAATTGAAATTATTCCTCCTTTAAGATATATTTTCAAAACAAGGCTATCAGATACTTCATGGGATTTGATTGATCTCTGGTTTATATGAAACTATTGATCAATAAGAACAGAGAATTCACCTTTAATCTAATATAATATCAATTTACTATTCAAAAAAGTAATAAGTCAGTGTCTCTATCAGATTATGTAGGGTTTATGCATGAATACTTCAGGAGATCCTCGCTCTAGTAACAAAAAACCAATTAAAAATTCTCCTGAAATCGATTCTGGAACAACAAACAAAGATAATATTGATCAAATTTTTACTGATGTTGTTACAGAAATTCAAAAAACGAATGAGAACCTTCAACTCATGATAAGGGGTCTTCACTCTGAGATTAAAGAACTAAAAGATGAAATTGAGTCAATTAGTAAGACAGTAGATGATTATATCCAGAAAGATATTAAAAGAAGTATAGATTCTCGCATTAAAGATATTTCTACCGGCCTAGATCTTCTTACAAACATTCCTACACATCTTCGAAGAACATTTGAAATGATATATACACAAGGAGGAAAGAAAGGATTATCTGCCAAGGAAGTTGCTGATAGGACCCAAAAAAGCCGTTCTCTTGAGAGTGATTATTTAAACCAATTAGTTGATCTTGGTTATATATTAAAAGAAAAGGATGGAAAAAGTGTATTTTTCTTTTATGATTTTTCTGATCAAGAAGAAGATGAAAATGGAGTATCTCAATCAAATATTTTATCTGATGTCAACGGAGCAAAGACAACAGTTTCATCAGTAAAAAAAAATAATAATTAAGGTAAAATAATAAATTAAAGAAGAATAAAAATTATATAGTTGGGATTTCAATGAAGATAATAGCATTTCATTCTTATAAGGGAGGAACTGGAAAAACGCACTTAAGCGCTAATCTAGCAACTATACTAGCTCGAAAGGGTTATAAAACTGTGATATTAGATCTAGACTTTCGTGGACCAAATCTTCAGACACTATGTGCCATTGATGGTAATATAACAACAATAAATGATTTGTTATTTGATCCTGACTTAACAGGACAAGATATTCTTGTTTCTTTTGAAGATAAGTTTAAGATTCCTCTTTATGCTGCTTTTGCTTCAACAGATTTTCGAAAAATGGGCGATATCGTTAGAGCAGATAAAAAACAACGTCAACGTTCTTTAAAAAGAATTTTACGTCTTCGTGATGAGCTATCAGAAGCTGGTTTTGATTTTGCAATAATTGATACCTCTCCTGGTGTTCAAATGGAATCTATTGATGGATTAGTTATATCCGATGTTACTTGCTTAGTCCTTAAAGCTGATGATTTTGATATTACAGGAACCAAAAGCATGGTGACACAACTATATTCCTTATTGGATAGTAAAAATTACGTTGTTTTAAATAGAGTTGTAGCAGAAACCTGCCCACCTGAACATGGAGAATGGAGCCCTTCAGACCTCAAATTAGTTGAATCTTTTGAAAATAAGATCAATGAAGAAATGAGAATGAAGGTTATCACTTCAATCCCTTGTTTCTGTGAAGTGGCTCGTGAGGGGTCACGAAATATATTTAGTCAAATACATCCAGATCATCCATTCACTGCACACATTGAAAAATTAGCTGATAGAATCCTAGAAGGACTTTGATTGGGAAGATAAAAAAGGGGAAAAGAGTTAAACAAACCTCCCATTGGAAAGACGATACGTTTGATCAGCATATTTATTTAATTCTTCATTGTGGGTGACAACAAGAATCGATGTATCTCTTTTTGTAAAACTCTTGAGTAGACGCAATATGGAAGCAGCATTATCAACATCAAGATTCCCAGTGGGTTCATCGGCAAATATAATTCGAGGTTTTCCTACTAAAGCTCTTGCAATCCCAATTCGCTGTTGTTCTCCACCACTTAACTCATCTGGATAGTTATCAGCTTTATCCCATAATCCTACCTGTTTGAGAAGAGAAATTGCTCGTGTTCGGATTTCTTTTCCTTTTAGTTTCAAGGGGTACAAAGGTGATTCAATGTTTTCTAATGCAGTCAGAATACGAACTAATTCCCAATTCTGGAAGATAAACCCAACGTTTCCCTGTCTAAACCTCGAAAGTTTTTCCTCATCCCATTCTGCAATGTTTTCGTCCTCGTATAATATTTTTCCAGCTGAAGGTTTATCTAATCCTGATAGAACGTTTAAAAGTGTAGATTTGCCTGAACCAGAGGGTCCCGTAACCATAATTAATTTTCCTTTAGGAATTTTTAGATCCACATCATTTAGTGCCATAACTACTTCTCTTTTACCTCTAATATACTCTTTTGTTATTTCTTTTGCTTCAATTAACGTCTCACTCATTTTTTTCTCACCTTATTTCTGACGGAAAAGTTCAATAGGACGTACTGCAAGTGTACGGGTTGTTATTATTACGAATCCAGGAACACACGAAATTACTACGGCTAAAAAGGAAAAAAATGCTGTTGGTGACAATATTATCCAGTAGAACCATGATCCAACTCGTCCTAAATAGATAGAGAGCTGAATGGCAAGTAATCCAATGATAAATCCAGTTACAGCAACAACTAATATTTCTGTTAAAACGACAGTCCTTACATTCCATTTAGAATAGCCCATTGCTTTAAGTACAGCTACTTCTCTTCTTCTGAATCGAGTTATTAAATAAGAATAAAGGGTGCTTACCATAAACGTTCCAAACAATCCAAAAATCAAAGATAAAATAGTAAAATTCCTTTCTCCATCCTTATCAGTTTTCTCTTTAAATATTGGAAAACCGTAAGGACTACCTAGACTATCATAATTATCCGCTAATTGGTCTACGAAATTATAAGTTTGTCCAGAAAATGCAGATAAGATGTCCCCTTGTGCTACAAATGTAATTGAATGAACATAAATTTCATTATCTGAAAGTGCTAAATTTTGAGGACCTCTCAAGCGCTCAAAAGCTTCCTCTGGCATTATTATCCAATGTCTTCCTCCAGTAACCTCGGTATTAGGTATTTTTACAACACCAGATACCTTAATATCAAATTCTGACGCATTGGAAATACCGAGCTTAAAGGTCATACCGACAACGGGTTTTATAAAAGCAAAAACTCCTCCTTCAGAATCTCCCATTGGTAGAATTGAATCACTTGACACTAAAATCTCTGTGGGACTATTAGGAAATCGCCCACTGACTAAATTTGTTGGATTTATAGCCACAAATGCCCATGGATAGTTTTTATTCATACTAAATATTCTAATATTGGTTCCAAAGTCCACAAATTTGTAATATATTACAGCAGAGGCTCCAGACGTAGTCCTTCCATCCTCTATAGCGAGAGTAGACTCTGCAGATGCTAAATCTAAATATGAACCCGAGTTAATACGAATTACAACTCCACGATGATCAAGCATTCCTTCACGAGAAAAATTATCAAATGTACCAAGTAAAAGAACTGTTGCTCCACTCAAAATGCTGAAAACAATGACGAATGTAAAAAAACGCCTTCGAGAACGGGTACTGAATACAATTGATTTCGTGAGTAAGCGATATAATCCCATAGTAAATTACTCCATATGTTTAAATTTAATCGTTGAAATTATATTCTAATAGATGAATTTAATTGTAGATTTTAACTTAATTTGTAGTTTTATAGTCTAATAAGTAAAGGTAATAGAAACTACTTAAAAGGTTGCATATTCATAATTCTACCAATAGTCGTCAAATATATTTTGACTTTATCTTTAAACCATGATTCACTTAATTAATTTTGCACAAAATCGACATCTTTGATTTCTTTCTTAGTTTTGAGAATTTCAAAAATAATACCTAGAAGAAACATCCAGAAAATGAAGAACCAAATGATCCATTCTTCCAAATGTAAAATTAGGACAGTTTTATCAGGAACAGTAGATAAAGCTGAATAAAGGACTGTAATGAGAATAAAAATATAAGATAGAAGACCCACACCATAGGAAACTATAGAAAATATTCTATTTTTTTTATTTGCATCGTTTTTCATTAATTCAGACATTTTAATTACAAGCAACTCATTGAAAACTTCCCGTTCTTTTAAAATAATAGGGAATACAATTGCTAGATAAACAATAGTTCCTAGAATAAGTGTCATGATTAAAATAATTATAACAGGGTGCTCAACCTGTAGAAACCAGTCCTTTATATCAGTTAGGTTTTCAGGAAGGGTAATAAAAATGATTTCAGTCAAAGAAACACCTCTGATTAAAAAATCGGAAACAATCTTGATCCATAATCCCGTCAGAATAAAACTAGATACAATAAAACCAATTTTATTAAACAAATTATCGTCAGATTGATCAAACGATGATTTTAGTTTATAATAATTCTTTGATTCATTTTCTTTGACAACTGTTGCAGAGGAAGCTGAAAAAGGGAGCAATAGGTGGTTCAAAACCAAGAAATAAATTGAAAAATAAATAATAAATCCCAGATCAGAATAGATTGAAAATGATGGATAGGTGAAAATTAATGAATATAGACTCGTCACCATATAAATTATTGTAATTATCTCAGCAAAGGTTCTATACCTTTTAAATAAATGGGAATCTCTTATTTCTAAAGTTAAAAGTGTTTTTTCTGAAATCTTTTTTGAATCTAGTGGTTGATCATTGATTTCAAACAAAATCCATATGATTGAAGTCACCATAAGGCATAAAAGGGTATTTAAAAACCAATTATTAATGGATAGGGGATTATAGCGAAAAGGAATTAAGAATAATAAAATATAAAGTAATGAACCGACAACAATTGTTAAAACATTTAGTCCAGGAATAGATGAAACCTCTCTATAGAAAGAAAAAAAAGTATCCCAGAAATTAAGCAGTGTATTGCGTATTGGATCTGCAATAAATGGGAAAAGCTGAAATCCAGTCCAAAAAACGAATAGAGAAATTAAACATATCTCTAAACAAATAAATATCTTTAAAATTATATTGAGATTGATTTCTTTTTGATAATTTTGGAATTTTATTGATAATTTTTGTCGAATTTCGAATAGAGAGAAATAAGGATTGAATAATAGTATTAGGAATAAACTAGCAAGAAAAACAATTGGTTCTACTCTTACCAAACTAGAAGCAAAGGTATCTTTCAATCCTAATCCTACAGAAAGAAAAATTAAATTGAATTGAAAACCCAAAATTTCTCCTCCGTTAAAAATATTTACTGAAAATTCTCCTATTTTGTCAAAACTAATAATTAGCCAACTAAATAAGATTTCAAGATGTCCGTTAGCGTCGATAGTACCCCATATAGGATCTAGCATTCCTTCATACGGAGGATAAACTCCAACCCATCCACCAGCAAAATTAATAATAAAAGTCAAAGCGCCCAAACAAATTGCGGTTATTTTAATAACTTTTGAATAAATCGGTCGATCCTTTTTTATAAAATCTTTATATTCAAGTAAAAAGGCTAAGGGAATAATTAATAATGGGATAATTGTAACTAAATGTCGTGGACCATATGCAAGGCCTCCTGTTGGTAAAAAATACTTACTATAAAGTAAAATCTGAAAGATAGATAATGAAATACATAACAACGCAAGTTCATTCTTTTTATGATAAAATGGAATAAAACCTAAAACCCCAAGCAGTATAATCGGCATGAATGTAAAAAGTCCATGGTGGGTTGAAAAAAGGAGTATCTGTAATCCTTCAAACATCGAGTTTGCGAAATGTTGATTATTTTTAAAAAATACTGCATAAGAGTATGGTGTCGATAAAGGATCCCCAAAACAAATGAAATTGTAAAACAGAATAATTAAACCACAGAGAACGACTGGAATCGTAAAAATTAATATTGGGATTAAATAATTACTAATAATTCTCTTCCATTCTTTAATTATTTCATTAATTTTCCATGGAAAAGGTAAAAAAATGTAAATAAAATGAAAGGGAAGAAAAAAAAGATAGATATAGTCACAAACAACTATATAACCAGCAAAAAAAGAAGAAAAAATTAATGAAGAACATTTTCCTGTTTGTTTATATTTTGTAGCATAATATAATGTAAGAACGAGAAACCCAGCTGTTATACCATGAGAAAAGAAGGTTCCAATATATGTATAAAATAAACTGCCTAATGAAAAGAGTAATACCGTATAATTTGCATTTTGATGTGAGATCCCTAGCATTTTTAGAAAATCATAGAATTTTATTGCCACAAATGCACCAAATATCAATACACAAAGAATAATGAGAAATTTAACAAAATCATCTATAATCCAAGGATCCTCACCTGTATTCAATCCAATAATTGTACCAATAAAATCTCCAATCCAATATATAGGAACAGCTAGTAAAGATAGTCCAGGAGGTTTATCAGAATATATAGTTCCATTAAAAATGGAATAATCTAAGTAACTATATTTATCACGATCTTCAGGTTTAATTGAAAATTCTCCATATTTTGCTATAGATTTAGTTAGCATAAATCGTGATCCAGGATTAGTATTGGTTACGTCTAAGGTGGCACCAGTAATGTATATCAATAGAATGAAAATAAACAACTTAAAACGAAAGGATCTTCCTAAATGACTAAGTATATCACCTAAACTAGCTGATTTCTTATCTATACCCTTTGAACTACTTGATAACATTTAATGGGCATCCTATTTATAAGAAAAACAATGAAAACAAAAATATTACAAGCTTTATAAAAATAAATAAGTTGAAATAAAATCTTCATGTCAAACTTAGATTTTTAATGCAACAAGAGGTTGCATTCGAGCAACTATTTCTCCTAATCCTAAATCAACAGTTTGAATTACAACAGTTCGACCACGATATGCAAACTGTAACTCTCTAGGTGTTTCAAACATCAGACTCCCAATACCAGTTCCTAGATCCACTGAAAAATATCGACGCTTATCGACTGTTTCGAAGATTTCAGGAACTGCAATAATATGAGGGAAAGAATATCCACCTCCATGAGGTAAAATGTTAGCATTTTCTATTCTTTCTTCAATCCCATATTTTCTTGCTCTTTCAGAAAAATTTAAACTTTCCATGGCTTCCTCAGTAAAATTTGGGATTCCTTTCATCAAATAACAGGGTAAATCGGCTCTCAAGGTTAATGGAAAAAGTTTATTCTCATGAGGATCAAAAACATGAGATCCAAGCGCTGTTTCATTTTTATGAACCATTCCTTGATGAGACGAATGTGCAATAACTTGAAAATCGTCTCCAAAGAGAAGTCTCCCAGCTAAATGTCTTCTTTTTTTCCCAAAATCATCGGCCCATTTATAGAATTGAAAATAATCTTCAGCATCTTGATCAGTTAAATAATTAATTATCCCAAAAGGTGTGTCTAAAACCTTACACATCTCTTGCAAGATTTTACTTTCAGAAGGATACAAGCCTATAATTTGATTATTATTATCAGACTTTAATTCTGAAGGTGAGGAGTGCATCACGAAGGAATATTGGGGAAGATCCATTGATGAACTAACAGCAGGATTAGGTATAATCTCAAAAACATTTATGAAATGATTACCACTTCCAAAATTCCAATGGATTGGAATTCCTTCAATTTCTACTTGATTATCTTCCTCGTTCATGTCATGAACAGATTGAATTAGTTCTATCGGATTGGGAACTTCTTCTAAGGATCCTAACAACATTCCACAGGCATTTGGCATTGTATCAACAAAAACGATAGGTTCATCTCCTTCTCCCCAAGTTATTTTACCACCATAACCGATTCCATTTCTCCATCTATTAAGGTTTCTGGTTATAGTGCAATCAGGTGCAGCTATGAAGGTAGTATTAGGATTAAAACCCTCAAATTCCTGTACCAAATGCATCTTTGCTAGACCATATTGAAAATTTAACTGACAGAGTTTTGAAGCAGAATCATCTAAAGCTGTAGAAAATATAAATTTCTTTGCTCTCGATAATATATCAACTCGACTCATTTTGTGAACAGTTTCCATTAAATTCACCAGTAATAAAGAGATATAAAGCTATAAATTAAATCCATATATAACTATAATAAAGATAACAACCTAAATAACAATCCTGCAAAATACTTCTACAAATTAATATAAAAATTCAATGATTCGTCAGAAGCTATCTAAAAAAATCTAAAGGGAAAATATATGTATATATTGTGAGGAAATATGAAGAAAGCTGATAATAATAGTGTAATGCTTTCAGAAAACATCGACGGATTTTGGGGAATTTATAAAAACGCAACTTTAAGTCCATTTGGCAGATGGGATCCATTTAGGACAATTAAAACTGATTCAGGCAATAAAATTGGCCACCATACTTTTTTCAGTGCAATTCGGGGAAAAAGGCCCCATGAATTTTCCTCATTTGATACCACAGTCCATACTCGCAAGGAATCGCCGAGTATTGATACTTTTTGTGAACTAAGTAATGGAAATCTCCCTTCAATTATTATGTCTAAGGATCTAAAATTGTGGCAAAAACCATTATCTACTTATTTTTCCAAAGAAAATTTAATAGATACTAAAGCCTATACATCAATAAACCTCTATACCCCAATGGCAAGAATTATTAAGGAATTAAATCAAAAAGGCCAAGAAGATTTCAACATTTTATCTGGAATACCACTTGTTCACATTTTAACAAAGCATTATAATACAATTGAAGAAGTTCCAACAGAGGAATTTATCATATATTTAAAAAATATCATTTTAACGGTAAATGAATGCATGAAAAGTTTTTGTAATCCCAATTATACTAATTGTAAAGTGCTTCACTTCTATAACATTGGTCAACGGGCTGGAGCAAGTATTCCGCATTTACACAGCCAAACATTAATTCATGGTAACCATAAAGGCTTCGGATGGAAAGCTTATGGCTTTTTAAAAACTTATCAATGGAATAAAGTGTTTTCACAAGACGAACATTATTGCTTGGCATGTTTATATTCTCAGAATCTTCTAAAAGATTTACATGGACAAGATTTAAAGATTAAAGAAAG